>NZ_AEXS01000067.1:0-184392 GCF_000204455.1 Paenibacillus sp. HGF5
CATGACGGTGTTTTTTATGTCCCGTGAGGATGAGAACCCCATATAGGGGTTCGTCGGAGTATACGCTTCGTTAGGACTGCTTTCGCAGTCGGCCTGGAAGGCCGTATCCCTTCTGATGCACTATCGACATTCTACATATGAACCTCATGGCCGATTCCAATACGTCCTACACCCTAACACGACTTTTGCGGACCGTAGGTTCGTTATTTCATCAAAAACGGCCCGATTTAGAAATTAGCGGACACCACAGCCGTTATTTAGCGAAATCACAGTCAAAATACCCTCATTTTTCATAAATAACGGACTTCAGGTCCGTTACCTTACCTATAAGAGTGTTTTTCACTCAATTAACGGCCCCTGTGTCCGTTAAGGCAGCCCAGCCCAGCGCAGCACATCCCATGACTCCCTCCACATTCCGCGAACAGTCCGGATCCTCTACCTCCAAGCACTAACCCGCTCCGATTTCTTCACGAACATGGAGGACAAAGCCCGCGTTCGCGCCGTCAGGAGCATTTTTCTGCCTTCCGGCGTACGGGTGTAGACCAGCTCGGCCGGACCGATATGCTTGCGCCACAGCCGGGCAAAGCGTTCCGCATGCTCTTTTCGACGCCCGATTTCCTCCGGCACGGCATGGTAATCCCGCCTGGTCGAAAACCAGCCGCGCGCTTCGCGGTACAAAAGATAACGCGGGTTCTCGATCGGGTCCAGCACCTGCTGCAGCGAATTCAGGAAAAGCGTTTTTTCCTGGGTGGTTCCGTCCTTCATCCAACACACGACGGCTCCTCCTTCCTCCTCCGCTCTCAACCGGTGAAGGCTTGGCTCGGTTTCGACCAGCTCCATATCGTATAGCGACGTATACACGACCAGAGCCACTTCTCGAATGCTCCGCTCCAGCGATTGATGACGCATTACCATTTTGACGGCTTTAAATATCCAAGGACCGGATGCGATCAAGGCAATGGCGACTGAGAACAGCAGGCTGAACCAAGCCGGCGCGTCCGATTGAAGCAAATGCGGCGACGTTAACGTCTCGATGAAGGCGCCCAGCCCCAAACCAACGGCAAAAGCAAGCACGGCCTTCACCGTATGCGAGAAAATCAAAGGCTTAGGAATACGCTCCCGATCCACCGTCAGTTCCTCCGTCATGGAGCTGTGAAGGGCAATCGCCGAATTCCATCGCTCCTTCAAAAGATGCCGCTGCCTCGCCCGCTCGCATGTGTCGCGGTTATAGGCGTTGATGCTTTCTGCGGTTGGGTTTTTCCGAAGATCAAGGCCCATGCGCTCCATGCCCGACTCTATGGTTTGATGCGAGATCGATAGACCGACGAGAGATCGAAATCTGCGCGCAAGCGAGCTCAAATCCTCGCCCCCATTGATTAGGGAAGTATCGACGCATGCCAGATGCCAGATCGCTCCGGTCTTATCCGGGTTCCCGCGTTGGGCCCGGATCGCCCGTCCCCGCATCTGATTGGACAGCATGAACGAGCCTACATACGATGCCATGATCAAGGAATTGATCACGGGAGCATCCCATCCCTCGCCCAGAAGAGCCGCCGTACCGATCAGCACTTGAATGCCCCCCTCTGAAAACACCTCCGTTATCATGGCGACGATAGCCGAGCGATTTGCATCTCGAACATCTATCGTTACATAGCGGCTGTCGTGGGCAAGGGGGCGTTCCGACAAGCGGAGGCCCCGGCGTTCGGCGCAAGCTATAGCCAGGGGCATAGCCGTCACCGGGAGCACCACAAAGGAGCCTGTCAGAATGCCGATGGGCAGCTCGTGCTCGCCCCGGGAGCCGCTTTTCTCCGCTAGCTGCCTGCGGATCAGCTCAAAAATCGGGACAACTCCGAGCCGATGCAGCGGTTTCTCGTCGTCCGCATCCTTCGGCAGGTCCTCCTTGCGGATATAATCGGTCAAGATCACCATCCGCATGCTCTCCCCCAGCATGGAGCGCTCGAATTCAAGAATGCGGCCAATGCTGTGCAGTTTCGAAACGCTCTGGACCAGCATTTTATCAATCGCAGGCGTCGATCTCATATACACCTTCCGCCGTTCAATCATCCCCAACCGGCTGAGCCTCTTCTGCAACGCCTTTAACTCCGGCAGCTCGCGATCAATATGGGCATCTTTATACAGCATGCCGCCAAGGAGCTCCTCCAGCCACTCCTCCGTAAAGTCGGGCGTTTCCTTCTCTTTCATGCCGAGCAGCTTCACCCCCTCCTTCCAGATCGGGCGATTGGCAGCTCGCAGATAGAGCACCATGCTGGAGTAATACCCCGGGGAAGACAAAATGTCCTCCATATACGCTTCGGACCGTGTTATCCAGGGGTGATGGACGATCAACTCCGCCAAAAACTCATCTCGGACCAACTCGTCTTTGACCTGTTGTGCCTGCATTCGAAATTCCCGCAGCTTAGCGGCCTCTTCATGAGTTGGCCTTGTCAGGCTGATATAATCCTGATGGGGACACAACTCCCCATGGCGAACCAGCTCGGGCACGCTGATCTCCTCGTCGATAGGGCCGCAAAGCTCGATATACCGCTGCCACTCCCTCGGATTGACATCGTATGGCGGAGTGGCCGTAAGCGCGATCTTGGTCGGCTCGTCCAGCATCTCGCACAGCTGCATGGCGCTTTGCCACCAAGACATTCGAAGATGATGCGCCTCGTCAAAAATGAGTGTATGATATCCCTGCCGCTTCAACAATTCCAGAGCTTCTTGAGCCTCGGTACCGTCCGTGATATCATCCTCGCGGACACCGTCCCTCCCGGCCGGTTCAGCCTCAGCGTCTTCCATGCCCGTATCCGAAAACTCCTGATTCTCATCACCGGTTTGGTCCGCTTGCACCATCCCCGCGGTGACCTTCTTCGCAGAAGTCGGCTGCCCTGCTGCACTAATCAGGCTGTGGAGGGCTTGATAGGTCGTAATCGTTACCAATGCCGGTCGCTTGAGCGAGGTCGAGACCCACTCCGGCTGGACATCTTCGTCAAGAAACAGCTCCACAAGACGGCTTGCCCATTGCTGTTTAATGGTGATGGTGGGAGCCAATATAATCGTCGGCCGATTTATCCGAAGCATGACCTCCAGTCCAAGAACGGTCTTCCCCGAACCCGGCGGCGCCACCAGATGCAGTTGGCGATTCTTCAGATGATGGTCAAGCCCGTGAAGCACGCGCTTCTGATAGGAGCGCCAAGGATAGCGAAACGACAGGTTGCTCGGAAAAAACTTCATTGACTCCTCCAGTTTAGCTGCACTCCCTTTTTCATTGGATAGCTTAAAATATACTGTCTATCGATGTTCTTTGACCAAAGAAAGGCTGCGTTTCGAAAATACTATACTCGCGATTATCGTGGACTCAGCTGTGCCGATCCATGACATTACCGCAGCTGCATATGAAGTAGCGGAAACGGCTTTCCGGAACCATCCAGCTCCGAACGGCCGATCTGCACGAATCCGTATTTTTTATAAAAAGCGTGGGCCTTGGGGTTCTGTTCATTCACATCCACTTGAAGTCCACGCCCCTTCAGCCGTTCGGCATGCCGGATCAATTTTGTTCCCGTCCCTTGGCCGTGGTGCAGGGGATCCACAAACAGCATCTCGATTTTGGAGCCGTCCAGTCCGATAAATCCAATCGCTTGCTGTTCCGTATTCAAGCATATCCAGATCTCCACGGACCTCAGTGCCCCGCTTTGCATCATGCCATAATAGAACCGGATATCTTCCTCCGTCAGAAAATCGTGCGTTTGAGATACGGCACGAAGCCATAATTCCACCAGCTGATCATGGTAAGTTTCCGTATAAGCCGCGATATGATGTGTCATTTTTCATCCAACCCTTTCCAAGTCGTTCAATCCTTTGAACACTCATGAGATCCTTCAAATTGCTCTATACTATTATAAAGGAATCCGGTACATTAATCAGAGACTTTATCTTGTCAAAAAGGAGAGGTACGCATGCCATTATGGCTTGTATACGCATTGCTGTCGGCAGTCACGGCGGCACTTGTGGCCATTTTCGGAAAAATAGGCCTGCAAAACATCGATGCCAATTCGGCAACGGCCATTCGCTCCGTCATTATGGCCCTGTTTCTGCTAGGGGTCGTAGGGGTTCAGGGGAAATTCTCGGAGCTCGGAGAAATTCTGGTTCAAAAAAAGGCACTCAGCTTTATTGTGCTCAGCGGCATCGCGGGCGCTTTGTCCTGGCTGTTTTATTTTCTGGCGTTAAAATACGGCAAAGTATCGCAGGTAGGTCCTATCGATAAACTGAGCGTGGTCATTGCCGTGATTCTGGCCTTTGTGTTTCTGGGTGAGAAGATCTCCTGGATTAACGCAGCCGGCGTTGCACTCATTGCCGTTGGCGCGCTTCTTGTTGCCGTTAAATAGTCCCCTGCATAAAACCGCTGACACAGCGGCTTTTTGTTTATTCATTTATTGTTAAAACCTATCAATGTTATCGAATTTATATATTTCTAATTATAAGACAATCATGTCACAATGAGGATAAATCATGCGTGGAGGGGTGTTGTTATGTCAGAGCAAGTATGGAAGCCTTACGATTACGATCGACAGCTATCGTTTGTATCTGCTTATGGAAAAGGAGCGGCAGAGCTGCTGGCGCCTCAACCCGGAGAACGGATTCTCGATCTGGGCTGCGGAACCGGCGACTTGACTCATGAAATTTCCAAATCCGGCGCTCATGTCACCGGCATGGATTATTCCAGCGAGATGATTGAGCGGGCCAAAAGCAAATATCCTGGACTTCCGTTTCTAGCCGGGGATGGCGAGAACTTCGAAACCGAAACGCCATACGACGCCGTCTTCTCAAACGCGGCCCTGCACTGGATGAAGGATGCTGAAGGCGTGGTACGCTCCGTACATGGAGCCCTTAAACCCGGCGGCCGATTCGTTGCCGAGTTCGGAGGCAAAGGGAATATAGACGGCATCTACCAAGCCTTGAAAACCGTGTTCGTCGATCATTATGGAATCGATGCGGACAGCCGGAATCCGTGGTATTTTCCTAGTCTTGGCCAGTATGCCAGCCTGCTAGAAGCCCAAGGGTTCCGCGTGCATCTCGCCCATCATTTCGACCGTCCCACACGATTGTCCGAAGGCAAGAACGGCATAAAGTTTTGGCTGCTGCATTTTGGCGATTGCTTTTTTGCCGGATTCTCGCCTGAAGCGAAGGACGAAGCGATCGCTCGCATCAGCCAAGCTGCTCAATCGACGCTATGGCAAGAGGATGCTTTCTACGCGGATTACCGGCGCCTGCGAGTATTTGCAGAAAAGATTTAGCCATTTGGGGGTTGCTTTTCTAAATAGAATGGTTATAATATGAAAAAACTTGAGAATATTATTTTCGTTGATTGGGAGAGTAACTGCACTTGACTTTAGTCCAAGCGAGCCGGGAGGGTGGAAACCGGTACAAAGTCGGCCGTGAAGCGGACCCAGGAGATGGCCTTCCGAAGCACCATGCTGTAGGGAGCCCCGGCTTACGCCGTTATCGTATGAAGGTGGTTAGACCCTTGCGGGGTTTAACAACAAGAGTGGTACCGCGAGCACAAGTCCTCGTCTCTTTAGGAGATGGGGGCTTTTTTGATTTTCTGAGTCGTTTTTATATTTTCAAAGGGGGATTTACCGTGTTAAGTCAAAAGATTATTTCGAGCCTTCAACAAGCCGTGAACCAGGTCTGCGAAGCTTACGGCACCAAACTTCCGGAGTCCACTCCGATTCGGATCGAGCAGCCTGCCAGCATGGAACATGGGGATTACGCAACCAACGTTGCGATGCAGCTTGCGAAGGTGCTCCGCAAGGCTCCCCTGCAAATCGCCGAGCTGATCCAAGCCGAGCTCGAGCAGGACGCATCCTACAAACAGCTCGTCCGCTCGACTGAGATTGTCGCCCCGGGCTTTATGAATCTGCGCATCGATTGGGAGTATTGGGCGAGCCACCATTTTGAACTCCCCCCGGCAGCTAACGAAAAGATCGTCATTGAGCACACGTCCATCAACCCGAATAAGTCCGCCCATATCGGGCATCTTCGAAATTCCTGTATCGGAGATACACTTGTGAGATTAATGAGGAAGCTGGGTTACGAGGTCGAGGTGCATAATTATATCGACGACCTGGGCAATCAGCTGGCGGATACGGTGGTCGGCTTGCTCCACACGCCCCTGACGAAGGAGCATGCCCGGTTCGGCGATTACTGCTGGGACGTGTACTCAAGCACCAATAAAGCCTACGAAAGGGAGCCGGGGCTGGTTGAGCATCGGACCGAGGTTCTGCACGCATTGGAAGAGGGCAATCAGAACCTTTCCTGGATTGGACTGCTCGTTGCCGAGCGAATCGTTAAGGAGCATCTTGAGGAGATGAAGCAGTTCGGCATTGAATACGATCTGCTTGTATGGGAGAGCAGCATTGTTAAGGAGGGATTCTGGGCGTCCGCGTTCGAGCTGTTGAAGAATACCCCGCTGTTCCATCAGGAAACCGAGGGTAAACTTGCAGGCTGCTGGGTACTCAAGCAATCAGGAACCGAAGCCGGAGACGAGGCGGAGTCGGACCACAGCATCGATAAAGTGCTGGTGCGCTCCAATGGCATCCTGACTTACACCGCCAAAGACATCGCCTACCACTTGTGGAAATACGGCGTGCTTTCCAATGATTTTGTATATAAAAAATTCACCGACGAGGTTTGGACGACGAGCTCGCACGCCGAGGAGCGTACTTACGGCAAAGCGGACATGGTCATCAACGTCATTGATTACAGGCAGCAGTACCCGCAGGCGATGGTGAAGCAGGCTTTGGAAGGCCTGGGCTTCCAACAAGAGGCTGAGAAGCTGCGCCATGTCAGTTACGGCGTCGTCTCGTTAAGCCCTTCCGCTGCAGCGGATCTCGGCATCGATACTTCCGACGGTAAGGCATCCTATGCGATGTCCGGACGTCAAGGAATCGGGATCAAAATCACCGAGCTTATTCATCAAGTAGCCAAGGTCATCGAGGACACCCGGTCCGATAAAAACGGTTTGTCCAGCCATGCGATCGCAACCGCCTCCATCCGTTACTACCTGCTTCGCTTTGCACTGCAAACCGAGGTGGTGTTCGATCTGAAGCAGGCCACTGAAATATCGGGAAATACGGGGGTGTATTTGCTCTATTCCTACGCGCGTGCACTCAGCGTGCTTAATAAAGCTCAAGAAGCCGAGGTTACGCCGTCTGTGCCTTCCCGGTTCCCTGCCATGGAAAAAGCGGAACATGCGCTGCTGCGGCATATTAGCACCTGGCATGATACCTTATATGCCGCCGGACGGGATCTATCTCCTAGTGCCATTTGCAACTTCACCTATGAGCTGTGCTCCCTGTTCAACAATTTTTACTCGGCATGCCCGATTCTGAAGGCGGAGGAGGAAGTTCTCCAATTCCGTGTATGGCTCACTTCCTTATTCAAGAACACCCTTGGCGAAGCGCTGGAGGTGCTGGGTTTGCCTACTCCGAGCCGGATGTAAATTCACTCTGATGAATGAGCGGATCATGACTTATAAAAAAGCCACCGTACTATTATGTTGATCAAGTACGGTGGCTTTCTTATTTTATTGCAATCCTCTGACGGTCAATCTGACCTGAACGCCGTCTGCCGCCGGCTCTTCCTGCAGGGTCCAGTTGACAGCCAGCGCTTCCTTCAAGCGAGCCAACTGCTCCTTCTGGAGCTTCAATCCTTCGATAATGCCCTCGCCCACGCTGAAATCGGATTCCGAGCTGATGCGGAAGGCTTCCTCCAGCCAGATCTTCAACCCGTTGCGGGTATTAAACGTAATTTGGTACCCCTCGCTAACGGCCTTCTCCAGATCTTCCCCATGCTCTTTTGCGTAAGAGAATAATTCCTCATAGTGAAAATGACCGTTATTGGCGATTTGGAATCTTTCTGCCTCACCAGAGCGCACAGCCTCCAGCAGATCGGAAGAAGTCAGCCCCGATTTTCTGGCATGCTCCAATAGAATGGCGGTATTCTGTGATATTTTAGTAAGCTGCATGCTCGATGCCTCCTCGATAGGGTTCGTAAAATATTTTTTCTTCTATTATAAGACCAAATGGCTAGGATGTCAGACTCTTCTCAAAACATAAACTATATTCGCTCCCGATGTATTCGCCAAACGGTTCAATCTGAGCATACCCCAGCTTCTTGTAAAAATGAACGGATTCCTTCTGCGGTTCGCCTGTTTCGAGGCGCGAGAGACGATAGCCCCGCTTCTTCGCTTGTTCTTCCAGAAAGAGCAGGATCCGGGAAGCTATTCCCCTATTCCGGTAAGGGACATCCACGAAAAACCGTTTAATTTCAACCGATTCTGCATCCAGCGGCCGGATGGCTCCGCAGCCGACAGGCTGGCCATCATGGTAAGCCACCACGAATAGCGTTTCGTTTACTTTGGGATCGGCCAGATCCAGCCCGAATATGCCTTCCGCCGGGTATAACGTCGATAAATAATCGTCCAGCTTCGCGATGAGCTCCTGAAGATCCTTGTGAGTCTCTCTTACCAAAGTCATAGTGATGTCATTCATCCCATGCATCCCTCCACTGTTCTAATCGTGTCACGAATACCATTCGTTTGCAAGAATGCCTTCCGGCCGACTGCGATGTAATCCTACCGAAGCGTAGGCGCAGGCGGAACCCCAACTCGGGGTTCTCATTCTCACGGGACATTTCGTCCCAGTCGGGATACGGCCCTTCGGGCCGACTGCGATGTAATCCTAACGAAGAGTAGGTGCAGGCGGAACCCCAATTGGGGTTCTCATCCTCACGGGACGTAAAAAAACACCGTCATATGACGGTGTCTTTTTTTACGTCCCAGAAGGGATTCGAACCCCTGACCGACGGCTTAGAAGGCCGTTGCTCTATCCAGCTGAGCTACTGGGACATATATGTATGAAAATGTTTTAAACAGTAACGAAGTATATTATATCGCATCTTTTGTTTTTTCAAAGTACTTTTTTTCGGGATGATCACCTATCCGAATCAGGAGCCTGCTTACTGGGTAATATGTAAACATGAGAATGACTTCAGGAGCGTGATACCATGAGACAGCTTTTATCCTCTTTATCGTATTTCAGCATCTTCTTTGCACCGTTCATCCTTCCTTTCCTTGTATGGATTCTGTCTCCGGACGCCTATGTGGCCAAGCACGCACGCCGCGCCCTGTTCTCCCATCTGTTCCCCGTTATAGCAGCGATCCCGTTAATCTACATGGCCGTGACCTCGGGCTCATTCGGTTCCGTCATCGGATACCTCATTCTGTTCAGCATCATCTATTTCGGGGCTTTTGTGTATAACGTGATCATGGGTATTCAGGTGCTAAGGGAGCACGCTTATTGAACTTACCCTATAAAAAAGGACCATGCGCATACCGCATGGTCCTTTTCGCATTATTTGGTCGTAATCAATACCATTTTCTCATTGCCGTCCCATTTCACTTCACAGCCCAGCGCGGATGCCACGAAACGCAGCGGTACCATCGTGGTGCCCTTCACCATCCGTGGCGCCGAATCCAGCGTGACGGTCTTCCCGTTAACGACCGCTTGCTTGGAGCCCATCTTCAGCTTGATTTGGGTCGAGCCTTTGGAGGAGGATACGCTTTGCGTCTTTTGGTCCCATTTGACCGAGGCATCGAGGGATTCGAAGATCGGACGCATAGGCACAAGAACGCTTCCTCCGACCATCACCGGCGACTGCGCATAGGATTGGAGCTGGCCGTTGATTTTGATGCGGATCGGCGCTTCTCCGATTTCTCTGCCGGATTGGTCATAATATTTCAGCTTCACGCTTTTGACCCGAGTATCGTAATCAATGCGCAAGGTCGTCGTTTCATTGGCGGTCATGAACATGGAGTCCGTATCGGTCCCCAAGGAGCGCCCCTTCGCATCGTACGCCGTCGATTTCACGGTAATCCGTTGCGACACATCCCCGTTCTCCACGCCGATCGTAACGACAAGCTTGTTGTTGATGGTCGTTCTGCCCTCGGCTATGATTTTAGGCGTCTGGCTGTTGCCTGTCAGGAACACCTTCAGGTCGCTGATGGCTTTGCCGCCTTCCAGCTCGGCCTGGAAATTCGCGATTTCGTTGGATGAAAGATACCCGGACGTCGTGTTGACCTCCAGAACCTTGCCGCTGGCGTTGCTGCCGACAACGATGACGCCGGCCTGCCCGCCTTTATTCCGGTTTTGAATCGAACCGGTAACGATAAGCTTTCCGTTCTCCAGGCGGCTGCCGGATTGCAGCAGCTTCACGGCATCTTCAACCGGATCAACGACCGATACCTTTACGCTCTTGATCAGCTTCGCTGCTTTAAGCTCTACGACGAAGGTGCCGACATCGCTGCCGCCAAAGTAGCTGTCCGCCGATGTCACTTCGACCGCTTTGCCGGAAGCATCATACCCTACGGCGAGCATACCCACATTGTGCCCGACAGCAGAATTCTGCACGACGCCAGAAACGTTGACCACGCCATTGCTTGTATAGTATCCGGATGCCAGCAGCCGCGCCTGATCACCGGCCGGTCCTGCCGGGAGCACTTCCACCCGCTTGACGCTGCTGCCGCTGTCAAGGTCCACTTCATATGTACCGATTTCGTCGCTCATCATATATTCGGAATCACCGACTGCCTCAAGCGCTTGGCCGTTTGCATCGTAACCGACAACATAGAATCCCGCTTCCGCTCCGGTTCCTCCGTTGCGAATGTCCGCCGTCACGCGCATCTTGCCGTTCACGAGCTCATGAGACGATTCAAGAACCGTAACGTTCTGCGTTGCTTCGGCGCTTGCCGGGATTTGCACGGATACCAAGGTAAGCGACAACGCCAGGAATCCCGCTCCCCATAGCTTGACGATATGTTTATTCCATCTGCCCAATTCCAATCTCCCCTTGTCCATTATGTTAGTAGATGACACTAATCCAACATTATAGGGAGGATTCTCCAGTAATCATATAGAGGAAAAGCCCTATTTGTATCTCTTTCGTAAACAAGGATACCGGATGGTCCATACTCCCTACCGCAGCAATATCGAAATCGACAAGAATCCTATCTTTGTTCGACCTTTTTGCAGAACTGCGTAAAAACCCCATGCAATCTTGCATAGATGAACCTGCACATGCAAAAAGAGACCTGCCGATGGTATCCGGTCAGATCTCTTCGTTCGTCAAAGCTCTAGAAATATTGAGGGCCTTCGCTGAGCCGCTGGTTCAGCTGCTCATATAGCTGGCCTGTCGAAAGCAGCTGCTGCTTGAATGAATCACGGTCTTCCTCTGCCGTGGACTGAACGTTGTTCTCGAATGCTTCGTCCGTGGCATCCACAAAAGCATCATGCATGCTGTTGTCGAACCAGTCCACCTCCATGCTGGCGTTGCTGCGGACAATTTTCACCAGCTCGTAGCCTCCCAATGGGGATGATGGCGTCAGATAAGCCAGCAACGCGCTTTCTCCTTCCGCTGCAGGATAGACCTCTACTTCTGCGCACGGGGCGCCGTTTACTTCCGTAATCCGGCGGATTTTTGCATCTCTGATTGCATACATCAAACATTCTCCTTCATCAAGATGTACTGGGACTACACGATCCTTAATATTTTCATGTCAAATCGGAGAACAGCCGCAGCTCTTCCATTTGCTGGCGCGTAGCCGGCGTACCCAATTGATAAATGGTACGATACACCTTGTCCAAGGAAGATTGAAACAGGGCGTTGGAGCTTTGTTGCGGCGTATCCGGCCAAGGAAACATGTAGCCTGTCGCTTCTTCGTCCTTCTCCTGCATCAAATCCAGCTCAATCCGAACTTGATCGGCCTCTTCCGGCGTTGCTTCGATCTCCCATTCATAAGCGCTCGCCCCCTGCTCGGTCAGCACGGACCGGCTCTGCACGGAAACATAATAGGTTGACTTCTCCATGGACGCATCTCTCCTTCTCTTTGATATTCGTCCTCTTTCTTAGTTTTCGTAAAAGGACAGACATTTTATGCCTTCCTTCGGCATATATCTGTATCACTTTGGCGACGTAGGATTAAAAAGAGTGGACAGCGTATGACAAAGACAAAGAGAGGATGAACCGTCATGTGCGGAATAACCGGTTTTATACAATGGAGCGGCGATTTGACGCAGGACTCGCAGCTGCTGGTAAAAATGACAGAAAGTTTGGCTCACCGCGGACCTGACGGATCCGGCACCTGGATTTCCAACCCGTGCGCATTCGGTCACCGAAGACTCAGCGTGATCGACCCCGAAAATGGCGCTCAGCCGATGATCATTCATCAGGAAGAGGAAGTCTATGCCATTGTATATAACGGGGAATTATATAATGCTGCGGAGCTTAAAGACGAATTGGTACAACGCGGTCATCGTTTCAATACCAAATGCGACACGGAAGTTTTGTTAGTCTCCTATATCGAATGGGGCCCCGAGTGTTTGGAGCGCCTCAATGGAATATTTGCGTTCGCTATTTGGGACAGCGTCCGGGAACAGGTATTTTTGGCTCGGGACCGGGTGGGAGTGAAACCCCTGTTCTACAGCTATATTGACGGAACGCTTGTATTCGGCTCGGAACCGAAAGCGTTGCTGCAGCATCCGAAGGTGGAGCCCGTCGTAGGGGCCGAAGGGCTTGCGGAAGTATTTATTATCGGCCCGGCGCGTACCCCGGGACATGGCGTCTACAAGGACATATCGGAGCTCCGTCCCGGCATGGCCATGATCTTTAACCGGGAAGGCTTGCGCAAGTATACTTATTGGAAGCTGGAAAGCAAACCCCACGAGGATGATGCCGACCAAACGGCAAGCTTCCTTCGCGATCTTCTCCGCGACACGGTGGAGCGTCAGCTGGTCTCCGACGTACCGGTCTGCTCCCTGTTATCCGGCGGGCTCGATTCCAGCGCGCTTTCCTCTCTGGCCGTCGATTACTACAAGCGGACGGGCCAAGGACAAGTGCACACCTACTCCGTGGATTATGTGGACAACAACAAACACTTTAAGTCCCATTCCTTCCAGCCCGGAGCGGATGCGCCATGGATTAAACGGATGCACGAGGAGCTGGGCACGAACCACCATTGGATCGAATTCGACACGCCCGAACTGGTAGAAGCGCTGGATGTCTCCACGCAAAAACGGGATCTTCCGGGCATGGCCGACGTGGACGCTTCCTTGCTTCTCTTCTGCCGCGAGATTAAAAAAGGCGCAACCGTCGCCATATCCGGTGAAGCCGCTGATGAAATATTCGGCGGTTACCCTTGGTTCCACCGGGAAGAAATGCTCAATTCCGGTACCTTTCCGTGGTCCGTCGCGCCGGATATGAGAGCCGGGCTGCTGTCTGCCGAAATCCGGGACTGGATCAAGCCGCTGGAATACCTCGGAGACCGCTACTCCGATGCGGTAGCCGAAGTGCCTAAGCTGGACGGGGAGACCGGGCAGCAGGCCAAAATGCGGATCATGTCTTACCTCAATATCACCCGCTTCATGCCAACCCTGCTTGACCGTAAGGACCGGATGAGCATGGGCGTTGGGCTGGAAGTCCGGGTACCCTATACCGATCACCGCCTAATCGATTACGTGTGGAACATCCCTTGGAGCATCAAAACGACAGGAGACCGGGAAAAGGGCATTCTGCGCAAGGCCCTTGAAGGCGTGCTGCCGGATGACGTCCTGTACCGCAAAAAAAGCCCGTATCCAAAAACCCATAATCCGAACTATCTGGCGGCCGTCAAAGCACAGGTGCTGTCTATTCTGGACGATCCTTCTTCGCCGCTCCTGCCGCTCATCGATACCGCCCGGATCCGGGAGCTGGCATCTTCGCCGGATGCTTCCTCCAATCTGCCTTGGTTCGGCCAATTGATGTCAGGTCCGCAGCTGTTTGCCTACCTGGCCCAGGTTCATTTCTGGCTCAAAGAATATAACGTATCCATCCGTTAAGTCCTTATGGACTTCGACAAATCAAAAGAAACCATACCGGCACATGCCGGTATGGTTTTTTCGCGAATGGTATATCAATTTAGCGCCTGCAGGTCCGCTACAAGCTTTCGCAGCGCCTTTCCCCTGTGGCTGATTTCCTGCTTCTCCTCCAGGGAAAGCTCGGCCATCGTCTTCTCATGGCTTGGCAAATAGAAGAGCGGGTCATACCCAAAACCGCCCGCTCCGGCAGGATCCGAAGTGATCCAGCCTTCAACGTTCCCCTCCGCCTCGAGCTTTTCTCCCGAGACCGGATCATACAGCACCAGAACGCAGACGAACCGGGCCGGACTTAGCAGGGGCTGCTCGGTGTCCTCGCCGAGCCTTAACCGTTCGAGCTCGCCGAGCAGCTTCTCGTTATTGTCCTCGTCCGCGCCATGCTCACCCGCATACCTGGCGGAATAAACGCCGGGCGCGCCGTCCAGCGCATCCACGCACAATCCGGAATCATCGGCCAGCACAGGCAATCCCAGTGCGTCGCCGACTTCCTTGGCTTTTTTGAATGCATTGGCTGCGAAGGTTGCTCCATCCTCAACGACATCCGGCAGATCAGGGTAATCGTACATGCTCTTTACATCCGTGCCGAAAGCAGCAAAAGCATGCGCGAATTCCTTGACTTTCCCCTGATTGCGTGTAGCTACAATGAGTGTATCTCCAAGTGTCAGTTTCATGGGATCAGACTCCGGTGCTCGCATTCACGGAACCGATCTTGGCCACAATCGGGCCAAGCGCCTCCTGCTGACGCTCGATAAGCTCGCGGATCCCCTGCTCTCCCAGCTCCAGGATCTGATCCAGCTCCTCGCGGGAAAACGGGCTCTCTTCGCCGGTTCCCTGAACCTCAACGAATTTGCCGCTCCCGGTCATGACCAGGTTCATGTCCACCTTCGCCTTGGAATCCTCTTCATAGTTCAGATCCAGCAGCGCCTGTCCGCCGGCAATGCCCACGCTAATGGATGCCAGGTAGTCCGTGATCGGGAATACCGCTAATTTATGTTGTTCTGCAATTTTATTTACAGCTATGGCTAAAGCTACAAATGCTCCTGTAATGGAGGTGGTCCGCGTTCCGCCATCCGCCTGGATTACATCGCAGTCCAGCGTAATCGTCCGCTCGCCAAGAGCATGCAGATTCACAACAGACCTGAGCGCTCTGCCGATCAGCCGCTGAATTTCCATCGTCCGGCCACTGAGTTTACCGCGATTGGCTTCCCGTTGGTTGCGGGATTGTGTTGCGCGCGGCAGCATTGAATATTCAGCCGTCACCCAGCCCTTTCCTTGTCCTTTCAGAAACGGGGGAACTTTCTCGTCCACGGTTGCCGTAATCAGCACCTTGGTGTCCCCCATCTCGATGTACACGGAGCCTTCCGCATATTTATTCACATGGGTCGATAAATTCATCGGTCGGAGCTCATCGCTCTTACGTCCGTTAGATCTCATGTTTTCTGCCTCCTACTTCTTATCGCAATCCTGATTAGCATTCCCTATTCTACCAAAGTGCAGGCACAAAAGCACCTTTTGCGGGGGAAATTTCCCAAAGATGGCGGAGAATCGGTCAGATCGAGATTTCGTTGATGAACTCCGGACGGCTGACGGGCTCGCTATAATTTCGGCTATCCGTTCCAACCACCTCCGTGAGGTCGTTCATCCGGATTTTCACTTTGGCATCATCCGCATTCTCGGCTACGGTAAGCACGACGGCCTGCAGCAGCTCGGTCGGAACCTGCTCTCCCTGTTCAAACATGCTGTCCTGAAGCGATACGGTTACGGCTCCGTCCTCCCCTTTTTCAACCGCCGCAACGGTGGTGTCATCCGGGATGACCTCAACCAATCCGTCGCCATACTGCGGTCCGCGAATCAGCTCGTTTAAGGCCGCCTTCACCGCGTCTTGTCCGGTTGGAACAAGTCTTGTGACCGGCACGTAGTACTGAATGCCTTCCGGCGTCACCGATGAGAAATAGACCGTGACCGGTGAAGAGTTCGTGTACAAGGCATCATCCGCTTTTTGAAGATTGATTCCCATCGAACGTGACAGCGGACGGTCCAGCGGCGTGTGATTGACCGGCATTTCCGTCAGTTTGACCCCGTCCACCCATACCTGCATCTGCTCGATGCCTTCATGTCCTGTCAGCGTCCACGTCAACGCCTCCAGGATTCTCCGTTCATCTGCCGCTTTATATTCCGCAAATGAATTATTGAATTCGACGACCGCCAATTTGCTCTCCGGATCGACTGTCACGTTATGGACCTGCGTACCGGCAGGCAATACCGCCTGGAAGCCCTGTGGAACATAGCCCGCGTAACGGCCTCCGTTCACCAGCACTTCAAGGGATTCCTTCACCACGCTGGCGCCCTCCACCTTCGGAATGCCCAAGGTTACAGGTGCCAGCATCCCCCGTGCATCCGCAAGATATACCGTTGTCTGCATGCCGATGTCTCCTTGAGCCGCCGTGGATCCGGCCGTGTTCAGCATCTGCTTCTCCACTTGCGCAGGCGGCGGGTCAATCGCTTCCGATTGCTTCCCGGATAACATGCCGCAGCCGGACATCACGATCGGAACAGCAAGCAGCCCGGCGGCGGAAAGCCTGCGAAGAGTACGTTGATTACGTTTCATGTATTGTTCCTCCCTAACATTTTTTTGTACAGGTTGTACTCCTATGTATACGAGCCCTTTCCAAAAAAATAACTCTCAGTTTTGCCCTTTCTGGACAAAGGGGTGCGGAAAAAGTACAATCGTCGTAAGCATCTTCATCAACCACGAAAATGAGGTGAGTTCCATCATGGCAGAAAACGATTCAAACATTCCATACAGCCTGAACAGCAAGAAGGTAGCGGAAGCGACACGGAGCCTGCTGCATAAACGTGGAATCAAGTTGGAGGAAATCGCGGAGCTGGTGATGATCCTTCAGAAAAAATACTACCCGAATTTGACGATGGAAGAGTGCATCGAGAACGTGGATGCCGTACTCAGCAAACGTGAAGTGCAAAACGCGGTGTTAACCGGCATTCAATTGGACATTTTGGCCGAGGAAGGCAACCTTTTATCCCCGCTTCAAGAAATGCTCGCCAATGACGAAGGGTTATACGGCGTGGATGAAGTCCTGGCATTTTCCATCGTTAACGTGTACGGAAGCATCGGCTTCACCAATTACGGGTATATCGACAAACTCAAACCCGGCATTCTTGAGCAATTGAATGATAAATCAAGCGGCCGCGTACATACCTTTCTCGACGACATCGTCGGCGCGGTTGCCGCAGCCGCCAGCAGCCGGATTGCCCATCGCAAGCAAGCCGACCGGGAGATCGAGCTGTACGGTACGACCGAAGAGCTTCCAAAAGAATAAACCACTTCAAAAAGGGAGATTCGCTCAGCGTGCGAATCTCCCTTTTCCTGCCTTCCGAAAGAGTGCGGCTTATCCGCAACCGCCACCTACCATTTTCGAACCGACGGGCTGATTTCAAAGAATCATAGACGATAGCAGGTAGAAACGCAGCCGGGATTCGGACCCGAAAGCTGAGTTTCTTCCTTTATAAGAAGGCTGGTCACCGCTTGAAAAACCGGGCTGCCCCTTACACATGAATCGGTGAATCTGTCTATTCATTTTTACGAGTCTCGATCATATGTTATGTTGAAGAACAATCCAATAGAGCACCTATGGAGAGCCCCGCCATTTCTATGACGGGGTTCTTTATATGCATCGAAATCGTAGACTATCCCTTCAGGCCAACCTTCACAGGCGAAACATTCCAGATGTCGGATGCATAGCGGTGAATCGTGTTATCGCTCGAGAAATGTCCCGAGTGCGCGATATTGACAATCGACTTCTGGGTCCAGGACCGGTCATTCAAATAAGCATCATCAATGGCCGACTGGGTTGCGACATAACTGGCAAAGTCCTCTAACACAAAAAACTCGTCATTATGATCCAGCAGGGACTGCAGGATCTGCCCGAACTCCAGCTCGTGGCAGCAGAACGGGCCTGAGGAAATCAACTGATTCAGCACGCGGGCGATTCTCGGGTCCTGCTCATACCGCTCCCTGGATACATAAGCTCCCGTCCTGTAATACTCCAACACGTCCTCCAGCTCCAATCCGAAGAGGAACATATTCTCTCTGCCGAGCAGGTCGAACATTTCCACGTTAGCCCCATCCAGTGTTCCGATGGTCAAAGCGCCGTTCATCATGAACTTCATGTTTCCCGTGCCGGAGGCTTCCTTGCCGGCCGTGGAAATCTGCTCGCTTACATCGGCTGCCGGAATAATCTTCTCCGCGAGTGAGACCGAATAATTTTCAAGGAACAGCACCTGAAGTTTGTCATTGACCTGCGGATCCTTATTCACGACATCCGCAACGACGTTAATGAGTTTGATGATGCTTTTGGCCAGATAGTAACCGGGCGCTGCCTTGGCGCCAAAAATAACGGTACGGGGAACGCGCTCCATGCCCGGCTGATCCTTAATCTCGTTATACACATGCATGACGCGTAAAATATTCAGCAATTGCCGCTTATAGCCGTGCAGCCGCTTCACGTGCACATCGAATATGGAATCGGGATTGACCGCGATCCCTTGTTTATTCGCGATGTAATTGGCAAGCCGCTCTTTATTGCTCCGTTTGATCCGCTGAATGCCCTGCTGGAAGGCGGAGTCGTTCTTCAGTCCCTTAAGCTGCATTAACTGACGCGGATCCGTAATCCATGAATCGCCGATACCATCGCAGATCCATTGACTCAGGCCGGGGTTGCTGTGCATCAGCCAGCGTCGATGGGTAATCCCGTTCGTTTTGTTGCTGAAACGCTCCGGATACAGCTCATAGAATGGTTTCATGACCTGCGTCTTCAGCAGCTCCGTGTGCAGCGCCGCCACGCCGTTCACGTGATAGCTGCCCACGATCGCCAAATTGGCCATGCGGATCTGGTCGCTTTCCATGATGGCGAGCTGCGATATGCGCTCATGATCGCCAGGATAGCGTTCCAGCAGCATACCGCAGAAGCGCTTGTTGATCTCTTCGATCATCATGTAAATGCGCGGCAGCAGCTCACGGACCATGCCGGCAGGCCATTTCTCCAACGCTTCGCTAAGCAGCGTGTGGTTCGTATACGATACGGTCCGGCTCGTAATGTCCCACGCCTCATCCCAGCCGAAGCCCTTGTCGTCGATCAGAATTCGCATCAGCTCCGGAATCACCAAGGTCGGGTGAGTATCATTGATATGAATGGCAACATGCTCGGGAAGCTCATGATAAGCCTTGCCCAGCTTGTCAAACGTTCTGAGAATGCTCTGAACGCCGGCCGAACAGAGGAAGTACTGCTGCTTGAGGCGAAGGAGCTTGCCTTCGTATGCCGAATCATCCGGGTACAAAAACTCCGATATCGATTCAACCGAACGGTTGTATTCCAAAAATTTATAATAGCTGTTATGATGATGGGCCGAACGGATTCTGGATATATCCGAGGCGGACTCGGCGCTCCACAGCCGCAGCGTGTTCACCTGCCCCTCGCCGTAACCGATGACCGGCACGTCATAAGGCACGGCCAGGACACGTTCGTAGTCCGCCGTGTGAAACACGGTCCGCCCCTCCTGCACGTCCACCTCCACGCGGCCCCAGAAGCGAACTTCCACCGCCTTGTCTGCCCGACGTTCTTCCCAGACGTTCCCCCGCTGGAGCCAATTGTCGGGCAGCTCCACTTGATGGCCGTCGATGATCTTCTGTTCGAACAGACCGTACTTATACCGGATGCCGCATCCATGACCTGCATAGCTAAGCGATGCCAACGAATCGAGAAAACACGCTGCAAGGCGTCCGAGCCCCCCGTTGCCTAGGCCCGCATCCGGTTCCTGCTCCTCGATCTCATTCAAATTCCATCCCAGTTCCAGAAGGCCGCTGCGGACCATATCCAGCACGCCCAGGTTCAGCAGATTGTTGCCCATCAGCCGGCCGATCAAAAATTCCAGAGAGAAATAATACACCTGCTTCTGCCCGGTATCCCGGTATATCCGGTTGGCATCGGCCCATTCCCGTCCGACATATTCCCGGATCATGCCGCCGATGATTTTGTAAACATCCTCAGCCGTTGCTTCCTCAAGTCCCTTCCCCAACCGACTCACCAATTGCTCCGTAAAGATCTGCTTGAATGTTTCCTTGTTGTTAAACAAAAGAAAGTTCCTCCTGACGGATCGTTTTATTTTAGGATCAGATCGAAATGTCCTTGGCAATGACAAAAGGTTTGCGAAAATCGCCTTGGAGCTTATGATCGCGAGAGATGATCACATCTTTATCGAGTATGACGTTCTCGAGCCTTACGTTTTCGCCGATGACGCATTTTTGCATAATGATGGAGTTATGGATGCTTGCGCCCCGCTTCACCTGCACCCCGCGGAACAGAATGCTGTTCTTCACTTCCCCGTCGATCTGGCAGCCGTTGGCAACCAGCGCATTGCTTACATCGGCCGAATTCAGGTATTTGGCGGGAACCTCGTACTTGATCTTGGTGTGGACCGCCTGCTTGCGGAACAAGCTGTTATACGCCTTCGGATTCAGGAGGTTCATGCTCGTGCGGTAATAGCTTTCCAGCGAGTTGATCACCGCGTGATATCCGAGATATTCATATCCCGCAATGTTCAGCTTGTGCCGGTTTTGCATGATCGCATCCCGAAAAAAGTTGTTGCCGCCATGGGCGATGCAATGATCGGCCATCTCGAGAAAGCGCGATTTCTCCATCACGAACATCTCCATGTATACCGCATCCTGCTTGTGTTCATAATGAATGTCCGTGACCATGCCGTCCTCGTCAACTTCCAGGCGGGCGCAGGAACGATGCTCCTCCCTCGGTGCATTTACCCTGGTATACACGAGCGTTACGTCGGCGCCTTGCTCCAGATGGTACTCGTACACCTCGTTCAAATCCACCGTGCTGATGTGCTGGCTGCCGGAATGCACGATAAACTTCGCCGCCCCCCGCTCAAAAAAATCGAGATTGTTATAAATATGCCGCAGCTCGCCGGCGGACACATCCGTTTCATCGTTCCAATCCGGCGGAAGTATGAACAGGCCGCCCCGTTTGCGATGCATATCCCACGGCCGGCCTTCGCCCAGATGATCCATCAAGGAGCGGTATTTCCTGCGAACGAACAGGGCGATATCCTCAATGCCCGCGTGCATCATATTGGACATTACAAAGTCGATCAGACGGTACCTTCCCGCGAAAGGGACGGCGGCCCCGCACCGGTAATACGTCAATTCACTCAGCACATCCCGTTCATGCTCCAAATTAATAATACCCATGAGTTCTCTCATCTGCGCACCCGTCCTAACCTTGATTATTGTGGGACGAAGACGATTGAAGCAGCTTCAGGACGTCTTCATCATGACCGCTTACAAGCACAATCTGGGATGGATCTTCCGGCGGCGGACCGATCCGGGCATGATCTTGAATGACCATGTCCTCGGTCACGATCGCCCGGTGTATGCGAACATGGCTGCCGATGCGTACCTTGGGCATGATGACGGAATCGGTAATGACGCTGCCTTCCCCCACCTCCACGCCATAAAAGAGGACCGAATGCTCCACCTCGCCGCACACGGTGCAGCCTTCGTTGATCATGCTGTTCCGGACGACGCCGTTCGGAGAAATATACTCTGCCGGCTGATTCGGATTCCGGGTGTAAATGCGCCACAGCGGATCGTTCAGATCCAGCTTGGGCTGCTCGCTCAGCAGATCCATATTGGCTTCCCACAAGCTCTCGATGGTGCCGACGTCCTTCCAGTACCCTTCGAACGGATAAGCATACAGCGTTTTGCCGTCCGCGAGCATCCTCGGCAGAATGTCGTTGCCGAAATCATGGCTCGTATCCGGAAGGTCCGCATTCTGCAGTAAATACGAACGCAGCAGCTTCCAGCGAAACAGATAAACGCCCATGGAAGCCGTTGTGCTCTTCGGATGCGCCGGCTTCTCCTCGAACTCGAAAATCCGGTAGTCCTCATCCGTGTTCACCATGCCGAACCGTTTCGCTTCATCCAGGCTTACTTCGATGACGGAGATAGTGCAATCGGCCTCTTTCTCCTTGTGGTAAGCCAGCATGCGGTCGTAATCCATCTTATAGATGTGATCACCCGACAAAATCAAAACGTGCTCGGGATCGTACTGGTCGATAAACTTGAGATTCCGGAAGATCGCATCCGCCGTCCCGCGGTACCAGGTCGTCCCGTCCTCGCGTTCATGCGGCGGGAGCACGAAAACGCCCCCATTCAGCCGATCCATATCCCAATCGCTTCCTACGCCAATGTAGGAATGCAGAACCAAAGGCTCATACTGGGTGAGTACCCCGACCGTGTCGATTCCGGAATGGGAGCAGTTACTCAACGGAAAATCAATGATCCGGTATGTACCCCCAAAATAAACGGCCGGTTTGGCCAGCGTCTTGGTCAGGCCCTTCAGGCGTTTGCCTTGACCTCCTGCGAGCAGCATCGCGACTACTTCTTTTTTCTTCATGACAGATTCTCCTTTGAGGGGCTTAATGAGATACGAATCCTATAACATGAAAATTGCAGAGTGAACCAAGGGAACGCTTCGATACGAAAAATGGCGAGTGGATCATGGTGATCAGTGTTAAAGAAACAAGCGCTTGAGGGAAGGCCTTGCCAAACAGCAAGGGTACATCAACTATATGCGGGGTAGAGAGAAACTCTGACTCGAATGAGGGAAGGCCCCCCATCTTGGGTATCACCTGCCTTCTCTTCACTAAAAAAAGGCCGTGACGACACTTGCCAAGCATCCTGATGGCGGCCGTTACGCCAGCGGCCTAGCGGCCACTTCAATATATCGGATGCTCCATTATGTAGCCTTCTGAATCTATTAAACAAAAAACCGCCCTTTCTACGCATGATGGAAGCCAACGTACAATTAGACGGTTTTATTCATGTCTTGATTATATCAGGAATGCGGCGGTTTCCGTACAGAAAAATAGCACATTCCGTCCCCGGTTTCGATCATCGCGGCGTCTCCGCGCCGGGCCAGCTCGGCGAGATGGGCCAGCGCTTCGCACATGGCGAAGCGCAGCTGGTGGATGCCGAGCTTATCGCCGAAGAGGGCGGTGCAGACCTCGTAGGCGGTGAGCCGTCCGGCAGCGCTCAGCATGCCGGCGATGGTGGTCAGGCGCTCCTCGTGATGGAGGAGGAGCGCTTCGATCCGTTCACGGAAATGCGTGAACGGGTGGCGGTGTCCGGGATACGCCGTCCGGACATGCAGTTCCCGCAGGCGGCGCAGTCCTGCAAGGAAGAGCGCCAGCGGCTCGGCATCGCTGCCGGGCACCAGGCTCACGTTAGGCGAGATTTGCGGCAGCACGGCATCGCCGCATAACAGGACGCCGCTGTCCGCATGGAAGAACGACAGATGCCCCGGAGCATGGCCGGCCGTTTGCACCGGCATCCAGATCCGGTTCCCCATCCGGAACGGCAGGTCCTCCCCGATGAACGAGATCTCCGGCTGCGGCGTGACTTGGGGAAAGAAGCTGTTCAAATGCTCCGGCAGCAGGGCAAGCTTGGTTTCCGGCATGCCATGCTGCCGGAAGAACGCGGGGAGCGCACGATCCATCGAGGAATCCGCTCCCCACATCAGCATCGCTTCCCGATGCGCCCGCTCTGACATCCACACCTTCGCTCCCGAGCGTTCCTGAAACCACCCGGCAAGCCCGTAGTGGTCCGGGTGATGATGGGTCAGCACGATGGAGACGATATCGCTGAAATCCATCTCCAGCTGCTCCATCGCCGCCAGCCATTCCTGCTCCGAGGAAGCCGTGCGCGGCCCCGGATCGATGACGGTCACCCCGTCATCTCCCTGCAGCACATAGCTGTTCACCCATCGTAACGGGTTGGACAGTGCAATTTTTACCTGACTGAGCTGATGCTCTTCTATATAATGAATATCCGGGCTGGAGCCCTTCTCTTCCTGATTCATCGTAGATGCAACCTCCGTCCGCAGTATGACTTATTATCCGACTCCTTCATCATAAGCTTGTAATCGGGATATGTATAGAAGGCTGCGGTGGTTTGTTTGCTCGCCTTGCCGAAGTGTCGGTTTCACGGAAAGATAAGGTGTCAGAGTAGCAGCAGTGTTAGTACAAGGATTCAAAGATTGATGTGAGCGGGTTACTATGTCTCATTATAGGACGCTGCGCGTACGTATCGTTCCTCCAATCGCTGTTGCCCTCGGATTTTTTTCACTGTATTTAATGACTGTAAAAATCCGATGGCAAAGGCGACCGCTGCCGCTTTTCCGGAATCGATTCGTCCGCTCCGCTGCTTCATGCTTGTTCATCATAAAGCGTTAAACATCTGGTCGGCTCCTTATGGCTTATTAGCAAATGAACCATCTTCATAAACAAAAAAGCATCCCTAAGGTCATACAACCTTGGGATGCCTTCTCCATTTACGGAAACTGTAGGTTCTCTTGAGCTAGCTGCGTACGCTCCATTATCAATCCTGTAAGTCGTTCTTACAGACTTGAAAGATGTGCACTTTCTCTATTCGATTCGCGAAGTCCCTCTCCGGGAATTGCTCGTTCTGCAACTTAGTCCATCCTTCTCATCATCTCCAACTTCATGAATCCTCGCCTCATACTGAGAGGCTCCATAGCATTCACTTCAGCTGACGGTCTGCCTCCTCGCGGGAACGCTGGATTGCTTCCTCGACAGGCAAACTGATCTTGATTCCATCCTCGCCCATCCATTCAACCTCCCCCGAAGCCGCACCGCGCCCGACGATGATGCGCAGCGGAGCGCCCGCAAGGTCGGCATCCTTAAACTTGACCCCGGCCCGTTCGTCCCGGTCGTCCAATAGAGGCTCAAGACCAGCACCGCTTAGCTCTCGGTAGATGTGCTCAGCCAATTGCATCTGGGTCTCATCCTTCACCGCAACCGGGATGATGTGGACCTTAAACGGAGCGACGGACATCGGCCAGACCAAACGTCCATCCGATATTCGCTGTTCGGCAATGGCCGCCATGACGCGGGAAACGCCGATACCGTAGCATCCCATGATCAGCGGTTTTTCCCGGCCGTCGGCATCCAGGTACTTGCCGTTCATGGCGTCACTATATTTGGTTCCCAGCTTAAAAACATGCCCGAGCTCAATCCCGCGATGAAACTGCAGCGGTGCTCCACAGCGCGGGCAAGGCTCTCCTTCCGCCACATTCCGGAAATCGCCGACGTACTCCAGCGAGAAATCAAGTCCCGGGCGGACCCCCTTCAGATGGGTGTCCTCCTGATTGGCACCGGTAATGCCCTCCGCCATGGCGGCCACCTCATGATCGACCACGATCTTTAGTTGTAAGCCAACCGGTCCCGCAAACCCGACAGGTGCTCCTGTCGCCTGTTTGACCTCTTCGGCACTCGCCATTTCCGCAGCTTCTGCTCCCAAGTAGGACTTCACCTTGGTCTCGTTCGCTTCCCTGTCGCCGCGGACAAGCACTGCAACCAGTTCCCCGTCCACGCGGTAAATCAGCGTCTTCATCAATTGCTCCGCACCGACCTGGAGGAAATCCGTCAGTTCCTGAATGCTCTTCACTCCAGGAGTTAATATGCGCTCCATAGCTGAGCTGCCGCCGGTTTTTACGGAATCCCTCATGGCAGCAGGCTCTCCCGGTGCCGCAGATTCCGCGCGTTCCAAATTCGCCGCATAACGGCAATCGCTGCAGGATACAACGGTATCCTCCCCTATGTCGGCCAGCGCCATGAACTCATGGGTCTCCCCTTGTCCGCCAATCGCGCCGGCATCGGCTTCTACCGCCCGGAACATCAGACCGCAGCGCCTAAAGATCCGCTCATACGTTTCATACATGTTCCGGTAGGAGGCGTCCAGTCCCCCCCAGTCCCGATCGAAGGAATACGCGTCCTTCATTAGGAATTCCCGGCCCCGGAGCAGGCCAAAACGAGGGCGTCGCTCATCCCGGTATTTGCTCTGAATCTGGTACAGGTTGACCGGCAGCTTCCGGTACGAGGAAATCTCCTGGCGTACGATGGACGTAATCACTTCTTCATGGGTGGGTCCAAGCACGAATTCACGGTCATGGCGGTCATGCAGCCTGATCAGCTCCGCGCCGTATACGTCGTATCTGCCCGATTCCTTCCACAGCTCGGCGGGCTGGACAGCGGGCATGAGAAGCTCCTGCCCGCCTGCTGAGTCCATCTCCTGCCGGATGATCGCTTCGATCTTCCGCAAGACCCGCCAGCCCAGCGGCAGGTACGAATAGATCCCTGCCGCCGTTTGACGGATATATCCGCCGCGGAGCATCCATTGATGGCTCAGTGCTTCCGCCTCGGACGGCACATCGCGCATCGTGGTCATCAATAATTGGCTTTGCCGCATTTTCCTCATACTCCTTCTTCTACTATCCATGAATAACACCAGCCGCACGCAAAAAAAAGCACATTCGCCTCCTAGGGACGAATGTGCTCGTGGTACCACCCTGATTCCATCTTGCAGACCGTCTGGACGCTCATAGCAAGATGCTTCATGAGGCGGTAACGGGCCAAACCGGCGCCGCTTAGTTACGGCGGGCAACTACAAGGTAGGAAGAATGCAGCCTGGCGGGGAGAAGCCTTTCAGCCGGGGGCTTCCTCTCTGTCTCGCCGAATCTTGCATTCTCATGTCCTTGATGATGGTTATTCACGGAATTTCATTTTCCAATACATTACAGCCGTGCGGCCGGAATGTCAAGCCTCGATAGGACGGGATGTTCTAATGAGCGATATGGTCCAGCACCTGCTGCAAAATCCCGATAACATGCTCATCTTCATACGTGTAATAATATATATTTCCGTCCCTTCGGTATTTGACCAGTCTCAAACTGCGCAGATAGCCAAGCTGGTGGGATACCGCCGACTGACTCATGCCAAGCACCTCGGCAATATGACCGACAGGGCATTCTTCCTGTGAGAGCAAATGAAGAATCCGGATCCGCGTCGGATCCGAAATGGCCTTCAGGAGTCGTGACGCTTCCATGGCCTGGTCTTCGTGCAGCAGCTCATGGTGTTCTTTTTCCATAAACTTACCCCCTCTTCTCCATAATGGCTTGAACGATTTCGCGGGCATCCCGTGAAACTCCTGCCAGCAGGGCGGAGCCCCGATGCGTCTGCCAAGGCAAACCTACATAATACAGCCCCTTCACCGGACTGATGCCGCGTGTATGAATAAGTGCCTTCTTGCGATCCAACGCTTGCTCTATATGAAGCCAATCATAACCGGCAGCAAAGCCGGTAGCCCAGACGATGTTCCGGACCTTTAACGCCGTCCCATCCTCGAATTGCATGCCGGAAGCGCCGGCACCAACGGCTCTCGTTTTCAACACCACTTTACCGCACTTGACCGCTTGTTTCAATTCATATCCGAAAATCGGGTCCCCCTGGCCCCTCAGCTTGCGTCCCACCCAGGAGGAACTGCTGGCTGAGAGAACGCCGAGCCTGTCCAGCCACCAGAACATCCCCTTCCCCCAAAGAGTCATTGGCAAATACCGCGGCGGCTGCCCAACCGCCAAATACGTCTCCCG
Source organism: Paenibacillus sp. HGF5 (assembly GCF_000204455.1). Taxonomy (NCBI): domain Bacteria; kingdom Bacillati; phylum Bacillota; class Bacilli; order Caryophanales; family Paenibacillaceae; genus Paenibacillus; species Paenibacillus sp. HGF5. Next base: position 27,506 of record NZ_AEXS01000067.1, read on the forward strand.
GTCCCCGGACAATTCCACCGCGATCTGGGCCCCGCTGTTTCCGCCGCCAACGACAAGCACATCGCCCTCTTGAAGCTGGGAAGGCCTCTTGTACTCGGACGAGTGGAGCTGGAGAACATCCCCCGGAACAGATGCTGCAAACGCAGGTATTCTAGGCTGCCGAAACGGTCCGGTTGCGATAATAAGCGCCTTGGTTTGGAAGCTTTTGCGGTCGGTATCGACGATAAACATTCCACCTTCCTTGCGGACCGATGTTACATTCGTCGCGAACTGAATGGGCAGCCTGAACCGTGCTGCATAGGATTTCAAATAGGAAGCCACTTCATCTTTATCCGGGAACTCGTGCGGATCCCCCTCTAAAGCCATCCCATATAGCGCGCTATGCGTTCTGGGCGTGAACAATTTCAGGGAATCATACCGCGTCTTCCAAACCTCCCCCGCCTCCGATCCCCGATCCAGCATCAGAAACTTCATCCCCGCCTGCTGCAGCCAATAGCCGGATGCCAATCCCGCCTGTCCCGCTCCGATAACGATAACATCCCAAACCATATAGGAATCCCCTTTATATATGAATAATTGCTCATATATACATGTTACACGTATCTTGCTTCTCTTACAAGCATAAAATGGAAGTTTCAAGGGAAGCTGCATGGGGACCATCCGCATGAAACTGGAATAAATATCTGATGAATCCAGTTGACAATACACGCATTCGGTCATACTATAGGCATAAAGTTGCTTCAAGGAAACAATATATGCTCGGCCCAATTTATTAGGGAGAGGTTAAACTTTATGGATGAGACAAAACATCGGCAGCATCTGCATCAGGCAGCTCTCGGAGAGCGATTTTTGATTGAACAGGTGGATATCCGCGGCGAACATAAACGGCGGCTTCTGGACCTCGGTTTCGTTCCGTGTTCCGTCATCGAAGTGCTGAAGGCCAGCCCGCTCGGAGATCCCACCTCTTATAGAGTAGCAGGCACTGTCATTGCGTTAAGAAAAGAAGAGAGCCAGTTAATATGGGGTAAGGTGATATCATCATGAGAACGTATACCGTCGCGCTGGCGGGCAACCCGAACACGGGAAAAAGCACGCTTTTCAATGCGCTCACCGGCTTGAAGCAGCATACCGGCAACTGGTCCGGCAAAACGGTCAGTCTCGCGAGCGGCCATTACGAATACAAAGACGCCCGCTTCCAGTTCATCGATCTGCCCGGGACGTACTCCTTGTTCTCCAACTCGGCCGATGAAGAAGTCGCGCGCGATTACATTATTTTCGAGAAACCGGACGTCACCCTTCTGGTCCTGGATGCAACCGCGCTGGAGCGCAGCCTCAACCTGGCCCTTCAAGTGCTGGAAATGACCGACCGCGTCATCGTTTGCCTGAATCTGATGGACGAAGCGAAGAAAAAAGGAATCCAGGTTAACGCGCGCAAGCTGGCGGATCAGCTCGGCGTTCCCGTCATTCCCATATCGGCCAGAAACAACGAGGGGCTGGACGTATTGTCCGAACAGCTGCTGCTGATGTCCACGGGACAGACGCCGACCAAGCCCTACCGGATGAGATACAACGAACAGCTGGAGGCGCAAATTTCGGGATTAGAGTCCCAATTACGAGACATTGTCGGAGACGAATATCCGGCCAGATGGCTGGCCATCCGCTTTCTCGACGGAGACCGCAAGCTGATTGCGACGCTGAGAGATAAATTAAAGGCCGCGGATAAAGGGGGGATTTCACTTGGAACAGCTAAAGCGCTTGGAAGCTCTAACAGCGGCCATTCCTTCTGATCAGGTTGAGGATGTCCGGGAAGACATCGTGGGCGAGTTATTCAAAAAATCCCGGGAGCTGTGCAGCGACGCCGTCACCGTGACCAACCGGGAGCTGCTGTACCGTTCCGAGCGGCTGGACCGTATCTTCACCTCCAAGCTGTGGGGATTCCCGATCATGCTGGCCATGCTCGGCGTTATTTTTTACTTGACGATCGCCGGGGCAAACGTGCCATCTTCCATGCTGGCCAGTTTCTTTGGCTGGGTTGAAGGATACCTGACCATGGCTTTTCAGGCCATCCACGCACCCGATTGGCTCCATGGCGTGCTGATACTCGGGCTGTTCCGGGGAACCGCCTGGGTTGTCAGCGTGATGCTGCCTCCCATGGCCATCTTCTTCCCGGCCTTCGCGCTGCTCGAGAACTACGGCTATTTGCCGCGGGTAGCCTTTAATCTGGACCGACTGTTCAAAAAAACGGGAGCGCACGGCAAGCAGTCCCTCACCATGGCGATGGGATTCGGCTGTAATGCGGCCGCCATTATGTCGACCCGGATAATCGAATCGCCGCGGGAGCGGATGCTCGCCATTCTGACCAACAACTTCGTGCCCTGCAACGGTCGTTGGCCGACCTTGATCCTGCTGGCTTCCTTGTTCATGGCGGCAGGCTTTTCGGGAGGAGCCCAGACGCTCGTGACCGCCTCCGTTGTCATGGGCATGGTGCTGATCGGCGTCGTTGTCACGCTTACGGTGTCATGGGGATTATCGAAGACGGCATTGAAAGGCGTTCCTTCCCACTACACGCTGGAGCTGCCGCCATACCGCAAACCGAAAATCCTGAATACCATACTCCGGTCTACGCTCGACAAAACGATTTATGTCCTGCGCAGAGCCATCATCGTCGCAGCGCCCGCAGGCGTGCTGACCTGGATTTTGGCCAATATCTACGTCGGGGATTCCAGCATCCTGATTCACTTTGTAAGCTTCCTTGATCCGTTTGCACGCGCGCTCGGACTCGACGGCTTCATTCTGATGGCCTTTATCATCGGGCTTCCCGCGAACGAGATCGTGCTGCCGATCCTGCTTATGGGATATTTGGCAACAGGCTCCCTGACGGAGGTGGAGGATATGTTTGCCCTCAAGCAAATCTTCCTGGACCAAGGCTGGACCTGGCTGACCGCGCTGAACATGATGCTGTTCTCGCTGCTCCATTACCCCTGCGGAACCACGCTCGTCAACATCTGGAAGGAAACGAAAAGCGCGAAGTGGACGTTCCTGTCCTTTGCCATTCCGACGGCCATCGCCATCGGCGTGACCTTCCTGGTCGCCCAGGCCGCGCGGGCATTGGGATGGGTTTAAACGACAGGCTGCAGCAGGCAGAAGTTCATTTCATCATATACGGGGCATCCGCAAGGTTAATCCAACCTTGGGATGCCTTTTTTATGGCAAGCGGCCCTGCAAGCCAATCATTATGCAATAGATAACGAGCCGCTCCAAGAAATCCCTTGGAACGGCTCGATTTTTTTTATCCGAATATGGATGAGTTCGATGAAACTTAACCTTTAACAGAACCCGCCGCAATGCCCTCCACGATACGATCGCTGAGGAAAAGGAACATCAGCAGGATCGGCAAAATGCTGATCATCAGGGTTGCGCCGATAGCGCCCCAATCGGTCGTGTATTGACCGATAAAGTTCTGGACGCCGACGGTCAGCGTCTTGAACATATCCGAGCTGATGAACGTGTTCACGAAGATAAATTCGTTCCAGTTATAAATCATGTTAATGATGGCTGTCGTCGCCAGCACCGAGCCCGTCATCGGAAGCACGATCCGGAAGAAGACCCGGTGAACCGAACAGCCGTCCATGACCGCGGCCTCTTCCACTTCCTTCGGCAGCGTGTAATAGAATCCGAGCAGAATCATGATCGTGATCGGCATATTGAAAGCCACGTACGACAATATCAAAGAAACCGGATGATCGGTCAAACCGACCTTATTAAAAATGCTGAACAGCGGGATCAAGGTGGAGTGAACCGGAATCATCATGGCCACCATAAACAACCCGAGCACGAAAGAGCTGCCCTTCCATTTCATTCTCGTAATCGCGAAGGTGACGAGACTTCCCAGAATGACCGTAAGCGCAGTCGCGACAACGGTGATCCACACGCTGTTCAGAAAATAAACGCTGATGTTGCCGGCACTCCATACCTTCTCGTAATTCTCCCAACGTGGATTCATCGGAAGGGACAGAGGCGGAAGATCGAATACTTCCTGATTGTTTTTCAAAGAGAACAGCAGCAGCCATACGAGCGGGAACAGCTGGAATACGGCTACGCCGATCAGCACGATGTACAACAGCGCGTATCCGATCTTGCCTCCCGCTCCGTTTCCGGAACGGGCGCGCCCTTCTTGGAGCTGTCCTGTGGCTCCGGATATCATGAAGCATCCCTCCTTATGAATATTGGATCGTTTCTTTCGATGCCGTTAATTTCCGAATGACCCACGTTACGATCAGACAGATCACAAGCAGGAAGAACCCGATCGCGCTGCCGTAACCGAAATCATAAGCGCGGAAAGCCGTATGATACATGTAGGACGCCATCACTTCACTCGCGCCGTTAGGCCCCCCGTCCGTCATGACGAAGATGAGGTCGAAGTATTTCAAGGAACCTACCACCGCCAGCACGATCGTCACCTTGATCACTTCCATGATGAGCGGAAGCTTGATTCGGAACGCGATTTGGAAGGAGGTTGCCCCATCGATTTTAGCTGCTTCAACCAGCGAAGCCGGGATATTCTTCAAGGCTGCATAATAGATCAAGATATAAAAACCGGCATACTGCCACAAAATCGGAATAAACAATGCAAACAATACAAGCGACGGCTCGGCAAGCCATGCGGGCGGGTTCGTGATCCCGATGGACTCCAGGAAGCTGTTCACGACCCCGTTCGTCGGGTGATAGATGCGCAGCCATAGCTGCGCGATGGCAACGGAGGACAGCAGCATCGGAATGAGATAGATTTTGCGGAACAGGTTGGCGCCTTTGATCTTGGAGGCCAGCACCATCGCCACGGCCAGGTAAATAATCAGGCTTGCAGCCGAGAAGACGGCTAACAGCAGGGAGTGCCATGCACTGTCCCAGAACTTGCCGTCCGAGAGCAGGGCCTGGTAATTATCCAGCCCGATAAAGGTCATCGCACCGATTCCGTTCCATTCGTTCAGTCCGTAATAAGCGGTTAGCATGATCGGAATATACACGACAGCCATGATCACAAGCAGTGCAGGCAGAACATACAGCGCGATGATTTTTTTGTTGGACATCACTTTATCCAAAGTGTCCGACTCCTTTCTTCCTATGGTCTTGAGGATGCGATTTATCCGGCATCGCTGCCGGATAAATCGCATCCTGTTTCATTGTTGTCCCGAGTCTTAGTTCCCTTTGGAAATCGCTGCGTCATGCTCTTCGGAGAATTTATCCGGTGTGACGGCTTTGCCGAAGAGCGCCTGGATCATGTTCAGATGCGTTTCGGCGGCATTCGCCTGCATTTGAACATCCGCGAACAAGGTAATGCTGCTAGCTTTGTTCATTTCATCGAACAGATCGATGTACAACTGTGGAAGCTCAAGCGCCGAGGTATCCACCTTGGTCGCCGGGATGACGCCGGCACCCGTTACCGACTGCTCGCCCCACTTGGTCACGAAATACTCCACGAATTTCTTGGACTCTTCCTTCACCTTCGAGTTTTCGCCGATGAACAAACCGACGCCCGGTCCGCCTACCCAGCTGTTAATATCGCCCTTGCCGCCTTCGACGGTCGGGAATTTGAAGAATCCGACGCTGTCGCGGAATTCTTGCGGAATCTCTTCATTCGTCGTGAAGTTCGGCAGTTCCCAGGTACCCATCATGTACATGGCCGCTTTGCCGTTCAGGAATTCCGACTTCGCTTCCTCGTTGGACAAGCCGTTGAAGCCTTTGACAAACGCGTTGCCATCGACCAGCGATTGAACTTCGGCGGCTGCCTTGACAAGCGATTCGTCCTTAAACGAGCCCGAGCCGCTGATTGCACCGGCCAGCGTTTCTTGTCCGCCGATCCGGTCTGCCAGATACATGTACCAGAGCGAACCGGTCCAGCGATCCTTGTTGCCGAGCGCGATTGGAGCAATTCCGTTATCGGACAGCGTTTTCACGACCGTCTTGAATTCTTCGTAGGTTTGCGGAATCTCCAGGTTGTGTTGTTCGAATATCGCCTTGTTGTAGTAAACCGGAGCGATATTGAACTCGAGTGGAAGCGCATACGTTTTGCCGTCAATCGCATAAGCCTCGGTCGTGCCCGCCACGAACTTGTCGCCCAGCTGGCCGTCCAGCAAATCGTCGACCGGTGCAAACAGGTTTCCTTCCACGTACGGCTTCAGGAATCCGGCTGCCCAGGTCACGCCTACGTCCGGAAGCTCGTTCGATGCGGAAAGCACCTTCAGTTTGTTTTTGTATTGCTCATTATCCAGAACTTCCTGTTTGATCGTCACGTTTGGATTCTCTTTTTGATATTCTTCGATGATCTGATTCACGATTTTGTTCTGTCCCGCAGAGACGCCCGCCGGCCACAAGTGCATGAAGTTTACCGTAACTTTATCGCCTTCGCTGCCGCCGCTGCCAGATTCCCCCGTGCTGCTGCTGTTCGATCCGCAGCCGGCTGCAACCAGAGCGAGACACAATGTCAAAAGCAGAACCGTCCATTTTTTATTGAACACGTTTACAACCCCTTTTCTAGTATGCTGTTCGCGTTATGAAACCGCTTTAATCAAATTTTATCAGTGAGGGGAAGTTTGTATAAGGTCATAATGATTGGGACTAATTCCACTTTTATTAGATTTCCTCTCCGTTATCGGATACGCTCTGGCGATATTGGCTCGGGCTTACTTCCTCAAGGTCCCGGAACACTTTCACGAAATATTTCGCCGTCTGGTATCCGACCCTCTCCGCAATTTCCGAGATCGGCAGCGGCGTCCCCGCCAGCAGCTCCTTGGCCCGCTGCACCCTGCGGCGCGTCAAATACTCGCTGAACGTGAGCCCGGTCTGCTCTTTGAACAGCACGCTGAAATAACTGGAATTCAGATGAAGCACCTCCGCCACTTCCTTCAGCGATACCGGCTCCTGCAGATGCTGATCCACGTACTTCAGCGCTTCCTGCACCTGGACGCTGTAGCCCTTATCCTGCTGCGCCGCCTCCAGCAGCTTGGGGTCGACCAGTTTCTCCATCCGCTCAATCCGATCGATCTTTTCCCGCCGTTCCAGCGCCGATTCAACCGCGGTTACCAGCTTCCGCTTATCCAGCGGCTTCAGCAGATAATCCACGACCCCGTATTGCAGCGCTTTGCGGGCATAGTCAAACTCCGAGTAGCCGGATATGACGATAATGACTGGAGGATGCTCCAGTTCATGCAATCGCTCAATCAGCTCCAGCCCCCCGATTTCCGGCATGCGGATATCCGTTACCACCAGATGCGCCACCTGCTCCTGCAACCACTCCAGCGCCTCTACGCCGCTTGTAGCCGTCACGATTTTGCATCGGCCGGACGACCACGCCTCCAGGGTCTTTCTTACCCCTTCCCTCGTTCTTGGTTCATCATCCACGATCAGTATCGTTTTCATGCTTTTCCCCCTCCCCGTCGATAGCCGGGAAATCGTTCGGTATTTGAAATGAAATGGTCGTCCCCTGACCGACCACGCTGTGTATGCGCAGGCCGGCCTGCTCGGAAGCGTAATACAGCCGGATTCTCTGCTCGACATTGGCTATGCCGACACCGCTTTTTTTAGCGGATTCCGCATACCCTTTTTCCATGGAGGAATATAACGAGGCTACGGTCTCCTCGTCCATCCCGGGCCCATCGTCGGCAATCGAAACAACCGTGTAACCCGGTTGATCGGAGGCTTGCGCGCGCACAATGACGGTGCCCGGCCCCAGTCGCTGCTCGACGCCGTGCAGGATCGCATTTTCCACGATCGGCTGGATCAGCAGCTTCGGAATCGGCACGTTCTTGCTGGCTTCGTCCGCCTCGATTCTCCAGGATAACCGGTCGAGCATCCGCATTTTCATAATCATCAAATAACGTTCGGCATGATCCAGCTCGTCCCGCACCGATACCCATTCATCCTCGTCTTTGCGGTTGATGACGTAGCGGAATAATCCCGACATGGCGACCACGATCTGGGCCAGTTCTTCTTCGCCTTGATCGTCGAGCGCCCAGTAAAACGCTTCCAAGGTGTTAAAAAGAAAGTGCGGATTGATCTGCGCCTGCAGCGCTTTAAGCTCCGTCCGGCTCTGAATGATCTCCTTCTGATACACGACCTCGATTAATTCGTTCAGGGAATCCACCATCTGGTTATACGAATTGTTAAGCTCATTGATCTCCATCGTCTTCGAGGTGACGGCAATGGGCTTCAGCGTTCCCAGCCTCACGCCGCGCATGGCTTTGATCAAATTCAGGATCGGCCGGATAATCATCGTCGTCAGAATAAAGCTCAAGATCAGAAACAGCAGCGCACCGACGGCTCCGGATACGATAATCGCGGTCCGCAGCACCGATATCCCTTCGGTCGTATAGTCTACTGGCGTCAGGATGACCAAATTCCAGCCCGTTGCCGCAGACTGCCTCTGTACGGCGATATAGTCCTCGTCGCCGACCGTAACGGTCTCTCCTTCGCGGTGCAGAACCGCCTTCGAATCCACCGCCGTCGCAAAATCCGACGAGATTTCATGGCCCGCCTGATCAAACAGCCCCATTGTTTCACGCGAATCGCTGCCCATGCCGCCCGCGGAATCCGTCAGCGCAAAATAATCCTTCTCCAGCTTCACGAGCAGGTACCCGCCATGCATAAAAGAATGGTCGATCAACCGGATTCGTCGTACCGCTACCACTACGTCGGGATCCCGGGGATCCTGACCGAACCATACCAGCTTCCCCATGCCCTTGTCAGCCGCTATAATCCAATCGACCCCGACCCGGCTGGTCAAACTGCCTTCGTCGAGCGGAAACAGCCGCCGATAATCCGTAGTATACAATTCTAGCGACCGGATGCCCGTAGCGTATGCCTCATACTTGCGAACCTCCTGCTGCAGGGACTGCCGCTCTCCGAACGTAATCGGATGACCTGCGGTCTCCTGCGCGAGATAACGCTGAACCGTTGCGTTCGTGGACACTTGGGCCGTCAGCGTATCCACCTGCTTAAGCAGCGCATCCAGCTTGCCCGTGGCCTGTACGGCCGTCTGCTGGATATGCTTCTCGGCACTGTTGCGCAGAAGGGCGGAAACCTGGTCATATACAAAAACCCCGACTAATGCCAACACGATGATCATCACCAGCATAAACCCGAGGAAGATTTGATTCCGCAGCGTATTCAGCCTGCCAAACCTGTTCACGTTCTTACCCTCCCTTTCGCTTGGAACTGTAATTCACTATACACAATCTTGAAGAAGTTAGGGAGTCCTCGCTCATCTGCAGGGGCGGAAGCCATATGTACTTTATTACTAAAAAAGAGGAAGTGCGGGCAGGTTAGTTTTCCCTCGCACTTCCTCTTATATACCGCGGAAACTTCCGCTATACGGGATACAATTCCTGATGTCGTCCCAGCTCCTTTTTGCAATCGGTGCACAGCCCTCTTACGGCACCGGAATCATCCGCATAAAAGGTCAGCGGGCGCTTGCGGCGGCATTTGCTGCATGCTTGTCCACGCTGCCCGCTGCTCGATCGTGTTTTGGATTTCAGCTGGATGACATTGCCCTTTCTTCCGCTGCTTCGCTTGCGTCCAAACCCAATCAATACCAAGAGGACCAAAACGGTGCCGGCCGTAATCCCGATCATCCATCCCATGTTTATTCCACCTCCGACATGTGCAGGCTATTTGTACAAAACAGCTACAAAACGAAATGCAGGTTTGCATTCCAAGATCGACCCAAACGATCGTCATTGCCTCCAATACCAACTGCAAACATTTTACCATATCTTCATTGTTAATAGAGGTTCCTGCTTATTGTCCGTCACCATCGATAACCGGTTTCTTGGAGCCAAAACACAAAAAAGCCTTCTCACTCCCGAACAAACGGGAAGGAAGGCTTTCGCTGTGCTTTCGTTCATGCAACCGGCATGGTGTCAGATCTTCAACTCACCGAGTTTTATCAACTCAACGACAGCTTGCGAACGGCCCTTGACGTTTAATTTCTGCATGACATTGGAGATGTGGTTACGCACCGTCTTTTCGCTAATAAACAACTGCCCGGCGATATCGCGAGTCGTTTTGTCCTGCACAAGCAATTCAAACACTTCGCGTTCACGGTGGGTTAACAAGAACTTGCTGTTATGGTCGGTCCCCTTCAATGGTGTCACCCCTCCTTGCCCGGGTATGTGTGATCTAACAAGGTTAAGGGATACAGTCAACTCATCTTATGTCAGATCAAGGGGGAAGGTGCGAAAGAGGCGAATAAATTGGGCGTTTGGCCTGTATTGGCGATTTTTATCCTTGCTTCCCACCGCTTGTTGGTCTATGATGGGGGTGTAAAAATTATTTTCTTAAATTTTTCATATTTTTAAAAATAATTTTCAGAATGGAATCCCATTCGTTATGCCCAGGCAATAAGCTCACCGGGAACCTTGAAGGAGGCTTGTGATGACACCAATCTTGCATATTATTTCTGTCGAAAAGGAAGGTCTGCCCCGTCAGGAACGACGGCTTGCGGAGTTCATTTTGACAGCTCCATCCGAGATTGTGCATATGGGCATTAAGGATCTTGCCGATCAGTGCGAGGTCAGCGCTGCCACCGTAACCCGTTTTTGTAAGAATTTTCAGTGTAAGGGGTATCCTGATTTTAAGCTCAAGCTTGCGGCCGAGATCGCTCATGCCGAAATGGCCTCGCGGACGGGAAACACGCGCTATCAGGATATCGTGGCGGGCAACCCGCTGGCCGGGATCGTCGAGGCGATCGAGTCCAATCATCTGACTTCCATCCGGGATACGACGCAGTTGCTTGATTTGGGTCAGCTGGAGCGTGCCGTGGATGCCCTGTGCCGCGCGAAACGCATTGATCTGTACGGCGTGGCGACCTCTTCCATCGTGGCGCAGGACTTTTACCAGAAGCTGATCCGGATCGGAAAAAACTGCACCGCTTTTGCGGATTCCCATATGCAGATCACGTCAGCCTCCACACTGACCTCAAGCGATGTGGCCGTTGCCGTTTCTTACTCCGGCGAAACGCCGGAAACCATCGATGCATTGGCCTGTGCCAAAGACGCCGGCGCCTTCACGATCAGCATCACCTCTTACCGGAGCAGCGCGATCTCCGCCCTCGCGGATATTACGCTGTATTCATCGTCGCTCGAGGAAGGAATGCGCCGGGGTGATATGGCTTCGCGTATCGCTCAGCTTCACATTATAGACATCCTATTCATGGGAATGGCCAGCCGGGACTTCTCCACGTATGTCCCCCGTCTGGAGCAATCATATCTTAATGTTCAAAATTATCGCAAAAGCCGAGGAGGACAATAACCAATGAATATTTACACATTCCGCGACGAAGAACAATTCGTGCAAACAGGCGCTAACCTGATTTCCAGCCTGCTGCACACCAATCCGCGCGCCACGCTTGGATTGGCTACGGGAAGCACGCCGGTCGGGCTCTATGCCAAGCTGATTGAAATGAACCGTCAGGGGCTGGTCAGCTTCGCCCAAACCACGACGTATAATTTGGACGAATATGTAGGTCTTCCGGAGAATCATCCCGAGAGCTACCGCACTTTCATGAATGAGAAGTTCTTCAATCATGTCGACATCCAGATGGATCGCACCCATGTGCCGAACGGCAATGCTGCCGATCCGGAAGCAGAATGCCTGAATTACGACAAAATGCTCGAAGAATACGGCCCGGTTGATCTTCAGCTCCTCGGCCTTGGACATAACGGACATATCGGTTTCAACGAGCCTGGCGAATCCTTAAGCGGCGGTACCCATGTGGTTGAGCTGCAAGAGAAAACACGTAACGCCAATGCAAGATTCTTCCCGACCCTGGACGATGTCCCGACCCACGCGATTACCATGGGCGTTGCCACCATCATGAAAGCCCGCCAAATTCTCCTGCTCGTTCGAGGAGAGGATAAAGCGGAAATCGTACACCGCGCATTGACGGGGCCGATTACCACAGAGTGTCCGGCATCGCTGCTTCAATGTCATCCGAACGTGGTCGTCCTTCTGGATCAAGGCGCAGGGAGACTGCTGGTATGAGCAGCGAACGCAAAAATTCGGTCCAATTGTTGTACGGTCAAGTCTTGACGCCGGACGGCTTCTGTGCAGACGGCGTGCTGGCGATCCAAGGAGAGGACATTGCTTACGCCGGCGATGTTTCCGGGCTCCCCGCCGAGCTTAAGCAGGCTGCAGGGGAAGTGATCAACCAACCCGACGGCTACATTATTCCAGGATTTATTGATATCCACGTGCACGGCGGCAACGGCGAAGATTTCATGGATGCAAGCAAGGATGTCCTGGATAAAATCACGTCGTTCCACAGCTCCCAGGGAACCACGTCCATGCTCGCCACCACGATGACGGCGCCGAAGGCAGCCATCGACCACGTGCTTCGGGAAGTTAACGAGTACCGCAGCCAAGGCATGCCCTATACCAAACTGGCAGGCGCACATCTGGAAGGCCCTTTTATCAGTCCGAAATGGCCAGGTGCACAAAATCCGGAGCATATCGTCCATGCCAATATCGACTGGCTGGAAGAATGGGTGTCCACATACCCGGATCTGATCCGCCAGGTGACCCTGGCACCGGAGCGCGAAGGGGCGCTGGAGGCCATCTCCTGGCTCAGCAGCCACGGGATCGTGGCCGCACTGGGTCATACGGATGCCACCTACGAGGAAGTGGAGGCCGCCGTTGAGGCAGGACTGAGCCATGGCGTGCATACGTTTAATGCGATGACAGGACTGCATCACCGCAAGCCTGGCGTGGTGGGTGCGATGCTGGGCGATGATCGCCTAAGCTGCGAAATCATCGCCGACGGCATCCATGTTCACCCGGCTGCCATTTCGATTCTGGCCCGCATGAAACAGGACGGCAACCTGATTCTGATCACCGATGCGATGTCCGCTACCGGAATGGCTGACGGCGAATATACGATTGGCGATTTGCCAGTCGTTGTCGAGAACGGCATCGCCACGCTCAAGAGCAACAGGGATAGCTTGGCTGGCAGTACGCTGACGATGATCAAAGGATTCCAGCAGCTGGTCCGAGAGGTCGGTTTGAGCATTGAGCAGGCCTCCCGGGTCGGAAGCCTCAATCCCGCCAGAAAAATCGGCATCGATAATCGCACCGGATCCCTTGAGTCCGGCAAACTTGCCGACGTCCTGGTGCTCTCCAGCGACCTGGAGCTGCAAGGCGTTTGGATTCAAGGACAACGCAAGCATTAATCCGCTACCTTAACACCATTGCAAATAAGCAAAGGAGCTGCCTTAGTTAGGATGACTTCAATCCTAATGGGCAGCTCCTTTTGGTATAAGGGTTTTACCGGCTGTTACGATTGCCGCCAAACCAACCGTCATCCGTATCATTCTTCATCAGGTTGCCGCGGGTATCGTTCATTCCGTCACGGCCGCCAACATGAAGCGGGAATACGCGGTTAATCCATGTGCCGAAATCGCGCGAAAGCGTACCAACCGTGTTCGCTGCACGACCATCCGTTCCAAAACGACGGGCATGCTGATAAAATCCTTCATCTGCGGAAACATATACTTGACTGATATGTGGAGCGGTTTTGCGAATTTTGTTCGTTATTTCATTATGAACATGCTGAGGAACCTCTTCACGAGTACTCATCATACCCATGTTGTTATTGTTGTAAGTTCCATAAGGAACGCCATTGATGCCTGTTCCCATATAGGTGTTATTAGTCGTTCCCCTAGTTCCTGTAAGGCTGTTGGTTCGTAAACCGTCAGTACCCATAAGTCCATCAGTGCGTGTACCACCCATAAGTCCATCAGTGCGCGTTCCCATAAGTCCATCAGTACGTGTGCCGTTAGTACCCATAAGTCCATTCGTACGTGTTCCGTTTAACGTATTATAATTGCTGCCCCCAAATCCGCCATGGGTTGTCGTTCCATTTACACCGAAGCCACGGTTATCAGCCGTGCGACCAAGCCCTGTTGTGTTTTCTACAGCACGCGTGGTATTTCCCACGACACGTTCTGTACCCCTAGCCATGTTGTTCAGTAGGCCCACACTGCCCGTGCTCGAAGTTCCGAACGTACGGTTCCTAACATTTGTTCTGTTCATGCCTGTCGTCGTCCGGCCGTCTGTATAACGGTTTGGAGTGCTCAAGCCTGTGACATGCCCGTCAATACTGTTGGTGTTTGCGCCATCTTTGGACAGCGAAACATACGCAGTGTGATTCGTCACGAAAACATGTGCAGGTCCCACACCGCTGATATCTGACACTTTTTTGGACAGCGTTTTGCTGTACTTCAGGTTCGTCAGGTCATGCTGCTGCGTGTTTCGCACGTGCAGGTTATTATTACGCACGGATTTCACACCGACACGGCCACCGTCCACATTGTTCGTACGTGTCGTGTTACCGTCATTGGCGTTACCGCATCCTGCTACTGCAGCCATACTAAGCAGTAATGCCGCGGAGACGGTCAGGTTGAGGGCCTTGGATTTAATCATGATTCATCCTCCATCTCTATAATGAGTGTGTTAACATCGTATAGGATGACCTTGCGGCAGAAGTGGTATGCTGAAAGGTTTTAACATGGAGAAAAATACGCTACAGGCCATTTATGCACAAAAAATCGCCGATGGAATCATCGGCGATCATTTCATTAACTAATCCATTCAATTAAAGAAGTCCTTCTTAATGACCGCTGTCTGCTGACTTTTCAAGCACTTGTTCCACCCAAGCTAGGTTCTTCTGATACCATCGAATCGTCTCACGAATGCCGCTTTCGTAATGATATTGCGGTGCCCAACCGAGTTCCTTCCTTATCTTGTCTGCATTTATCGCATAGCGGCGATCATGTCCGGGACGATCTTTGATATGCTGAATCAAGGTTTCGGGTTTGTTCAGTTCAGACAGGATCGTTCGAATAACCTGCAAATTATTACGTTCATTATGTCCTCCGATATTATATATTTCGCCGTCGACGCCCTGGCGCAAAACCAGATCGACAGCTCGACAATGATCTTCCACGTACAGCCAATCGCGAACGTTCAAACCGTCGCCGTATACCGGAAGGGGCTTGTTATGCAAAGCATTGTAAATGATAAGCGGTATTAGCTTTTCAGGATACTGATATGGGCCGTAATTATTTGAACAGCGCGTGATATTGATCGGTAATCCAAACGTCTCATAATAAGCTCGAACCATTAAATCGGCGCCTGCTTTGCTTGCAGAATACGGACTGTTGGGTTGAAGCGGTGATTCTTCGGTAAATAGGCCGGTGGCTCCCAGCGTTCCATAGACCTCGTCTGTAGAGACCTGGACAAACTTGCCGACTCCATATTGCCTCGACAGATCGAGGAGCGTCTGAGTTCCTGCCACATTCGTCAAGACAAACAATTCAGGCTGCAAAATGCTGCGGTCGACATGGGATTCAGCTGCAAAATTAACGACCGCATCAACCCCCTCCTTAAAGAGGGGTTCTAAAGCTGCCCGGTCTCTGATATCCGCTTTCACAAAACGATATTTAGAATTCGTCCGCACTTCGCTCAGATTTCCTGAATTGCCGGCATACGTTAGTTTATCCACAATAATAAATTCGTCATTCGGATGTTGAGACAGCATATATCGTATAAAGTTACTGCCTATAAATCCCGCACCGCCTGTGACCACGATCTTCATGCGACCTCACCCCTCGTATATATAGTTATTTTCTGCCAAAGCCAATCGAGGATGCTTTGAATCTTTGTCCGAGAGAACAGGTTTGTTCACAGGCCAATCGATATTGAGATCCGGGTCGTTCCAGGCTATACCACGATCATGCTCTGGCGAATAGTAGGCATCGACCTTGTATATGACCTCCGTATCGTGAACAAGAGTACAGAAACCATGGGCAAACCCTTTGGGAACGAGAAGTTGAATGAAATTGGCTGCGGATAAGATAAAACCTTGCCATTGTCCATAGGTAGGAGAGCCCGACCGAATATCAACAACCACATCATAGATCGCCCCGCTTACAACGCGGATCAATTTCGTCTGTCCCTCGGGAGACAGCTGGTAATGCAGCCCTCTAATAACACCTGCCTCACGTGACATCGAGTGATTGTCCTGAATAAAATGGTCGTTAATGCCGCATCCTTTAAGAACTCGATCATTGAAACTTTCCATAAAAAAACCCCGATGGTCTTGGTGAACGGCCGGTTCAATCCGTTTCACGCCTTGGAGCTTTGTATCCGTGATTTTCATCTGCTGCCTCCGGTACATGGATTAGAGAGAGCTTTACCGAAAACCTCGGTTGCCGCTCTCCCAATTATTTATATGTCTAATCCCAAATTAGGATATAGGCAAAATACGCTCCCCCATGCAAAAATCCCGATCGGTGCTGCAGATCGAGATTTCGCAATGATATATATAAGATCTAACCTAAATCGATTCTTATCTTCTCTTTAACTTCTTCCAGCAGGCTCAGCACTTCTTCCAAACGGTCCCCTTTCACGATGATCTGGCCGATTCGGTCAGTGCCAACCCTGAATTTATTTACCTTCTCGCCTATATGATAATCAAATGATATTTGAATAATATTCTCATGCTGATCATTTCCGTTCTCAAGTCCAGTAATATCCCCATCTTTATCGGAGATCAGTAATTCACACGCACAAGGCTGTGAAGTATGAGAGGGAAATGACGGATTCATGCGAAGCGCAGCCTTGATGATCTGCTCATAGTAATCGAATCCATAGAAAGTGGACACCAGTTCGGGTAAGCATGTAGCTCCTGCTCTGCCTCCGATTTCAAGAACATACACATGCCCGTCTTTCAAAATAAAATCCGCATTGATTGCGCAATGATTTAATTCCAGCGCTTCGATACTTTGTTTCAACTGGGAAAACAAATCTTGCTGCACTTCTTCGGGCAATTCATATGGGACATAATGACCGATGGGAACACCGGTATCCCCATAAAAGACGAAATCCCCGTGCGGCATGATGAATTGAATTTGGTTATCGTAGACGAATGCCTGTGCGCCAAACTCGGTTCCTTCAATAAACTCTTCAACAATGAAAAAATCCAGTTTCGTATCCTTGCGCACGGTTTCAAATGCGTATTCCACATGGGCCATATCGGCAACCTTCACAATGCCCTTGCTTGCTCCCCCGTCCACTGCCTTAAAGATAACCGGCGGCGATAATACTTCGAAAGCGCTGTAAGCTTCCTGCAAGGTTTGGACTTTCAGAAATCGTGCCGTTCGTACGCCATGTTTCATAAAAGCCTGTTTCATCTTCCATTTATTTGAGGAGAGTAGAGCGGATTCATAACTCAATCCGCTTACTCCCAATTCATCCACGACTCTGCCGATCGACTTGACGGCCACGTCCGTACCCGTTGTACAGATTCCATGAATTCCTTCATGCCGGGCGATTTCGACAATCTTATCCATATGGGTCGTATCCTCGTAGTAAACCTTGTCTGCCTTGGCAAACCCGGGATAGTTTCCTTGGCGGCTCACAACGATAACGTATAATCCCATTCTTTTCGCAGTTTCAATTAATGGGAGCTGGGAGATTCCCGCACCTAGAACCAACAGTTTTCTCATGGCTTAAACTCCCTTATACGGGTTATGATCCGATCCAAGTCCTCCTCCGTAATGTTCGGATGAATAGGAAGGGTCAGAATTCTTTTCCAGATCTCTGAGGAGAGCGGCACGATCGCTTTTAGATGCAGGTAGCTTGGATGCAGATGGCACGGATAATAATGGACGCCCGTCGCGATATTGTGTTCCTGCAAGTGGCCAATCATACGGTCCCTCTGGCTTTCCTTGCTGAATTTAACCTGGAACAAATGCCAGGAGCTTTGAGCATACGATTGTTCATGAGGAAGTTCCAGCCATTCCAAGTCCTTCAGTTCGGATTGGTAACGAGCCGCTATTTCTTGTCGTCTTCCGTTCAATTGGCTCAGCTTATTTAACTGAACGAGCCCGATGGCGGCCTGCATGTCGTTCATATGATATTTGTATCCTACGTCATCAACGAAATACTGCCATGCATACACCTTCTCATGTGATGACCGTATCCACGTATCGCGGGAAATGCCTACCCACCTCTTCTCACGCAGCTTACGGTTCATCCACTCGGTATTGCAGGTAATTGCGCCGCCTTCTCCACTCGTCAAATTTTTGACGGCATGAAAGCTGAAGCAGGTAATATCGCTGATGGAACCGATCTTTTTGCCTTTATATTCCGCGCCGCATGCATGCGCAGCATCTTCTACTACCTTAATTCCATTCGCATGAGCCAACTCGTGGATGGTATCCATATCGCAGGGATGCCCGCCCATGTGAACGACGATAATTGCCTTGGTTTTATCTGTTATCTTCCGCTTGATATCTTCCGGTGATATGTTCATCGTATCGGGTTCAATATCCGCAAAAACCGGCGTTGCTCCCACATAGCTAACCGCATGGACAGTGGATATGAACGTGATGGAAGGCACGATGACCTCGTCACCCGGTCCGATACCCAAAATGTCCATGGCCAGATGGAGCGCGGCCGTACCAGAATTGAGCGCAACCGCGAAACGGCTGCCGACATACTTGGCAAATTCCTGCTCGAACTGTTCCGTTTTGGGGCCAAGTCCAAGCCATCCTGACCGTAAAACATCTGCCACAGCGTCGATCTCCTCTTGACCTATACTCGGTTGAAGAACGGGTATCAGCTTATGGTCCAAGTGAACCTCTCCTTTCATAATCCCTCGTCATTCTGACAGTAGTATTTGTGAACGCCAACGTTCGGCGCAAGCTTCCACTGAAAAATTCGCCCATGCTACTTGTTCGGCATGCTCCGCGATGCTCTGCCGTAGTTCCGGCTGTTCGATCAGTTGGACCATGGCTTCGTACCAATCATCGCTCTCACCGGAAACAATCAGGCCGTTTTCCTTCCCGGCAACCCATTCCTCGTAAGCCGGAGAAGAAGAATATATACCCGGAATCCTGCAAGCGGAATATTCGCGAAATTTATTGTTGCTTTTGCAATCATGCAGCAGCGTTCGCTCCAACGGCGCTAACCCGATATCCCAGTTGGACCGGTAAAGGCGCTTCAGAAAGTTTTTATAGTTCTCATCGTAGGATTCCGTAAACACCTGCGGCTTCTCCCTCAGTTCATCGGGAACATACCCGCAGAACTCGATTCTGAGTTTATCCCCGTACTTCCCAATGATTTTGTGCAATGCCCCGATAACAGGTTCAAAAGCTACCTGTTTTTTTCCGCCTTCATACCCGATTACGACTTTCCCTTCTTCTTTACGGTTCTTTTTCAAACCGGAAATAACGGAGAAATCAACGCTTCCCGGAAAATATACTATTTTTTGGGGACTAAAATGCGTTTCAAGATGCTTGGCAAAAAAACTGGAAGCAACCTTTACGCTCTGGGCGTTCTTCAGAAATTTAACATACGTCTTTCTTCGTGAAGAATCATGATAATATCGTCCCATATCAGAACCCGGAGACATCGCGATAAAATGGTCGTCGATCACGTACACCGTTCTTTTTCCCATCTCCCGGGCCATCTCCAGATACTTATAAGCTTCGGGCTGAACCGTTCGGAAGAAGAGGACGATATCCGCTTCAGCCAGCCTTGATCTGTCCATCTCATCATCGGATCTGACGTCAAAGTCGCAGACTCCCATCTTCTCCAAATGGCGAAGCGGCTGCTCAATGCCGATTTTATAGGAAGCGATTTTTTCGGATCCGACGATGAGTACGTTTATATCCCCTCTTTTCCCTCTTTTCCCCATGTTCCCGCTCTCTCCCCCGATTTTACGTTTTGAATATAAATTTCTTCCAATTATCGATGCATGTCTGAAGCGAAAAATGCTGCCGGGCTGCCCTATGCGCATTCTCCTTGATTCTTTGCCGCATCGTCGGATCTTCAATCATGGCCTTGATTCCCTCATACCAATGCTCCTCGGTATGCTCAACCAAGTAGCCGGTTTCGCCCTGCTCGACCCAATGCGTATAAACAGGGGATTTCGAGTATATGCCCGGAATGCCGCAGGCACCGTATTCGCGGAATTTGGTATTCGTTTTTCCCTTGTTAAATGAATTGTTGGCAAGCGGCGCAATCCCGATGTTCCAGTTGCTTTGATTTAGCTTTTTCAAAAATTCCTTATATTCCATTCCTCCGCCTTCATATTTGACGCTTGGATGATCAGCCAGCGAAGGCGGAAGATAGCCGTAAAATTCTAATCTCACGAATCCCCCATAGTAATCCAAAATTTTGTTCAACGCTGAAATGACGGGCACGAAGTCTTCCTCTTTGTCCCCTCCTGCATAACCAATGACCACTTGCCCCTGATCCTTAACCGACTTCTCGTTCTGATCCAGCCACTCGAAATCGATGCTGGCAGGGAAGTAAATCACGTGTCTATTGTACCGCTCATGAATATAGGTGCCGAGATCAGGTGCATCGACTTTAATGATTTGCGTGTTTTTCAAAAACTTAATAAACGTCTCTCGACGGATCGGATCGTTATAATATTCGCCCACCGGAGTTGTTGGCTGAATCTCCAGGAAATTATCGTCAATAACATAGACCGTCCTTTTATTCAGCTGATGGGCCAGCTCTAGTAATGCATAGGCTGCCGGTTCCACATTGCGAACGAATACAATCGTGTTCGCGGCAGCAATCATTTCGTGGGTCACGTCGGTTTCCAGTTTCACGTCGAACTGCAGGTTCTCTTGTTTATTCAGTGTTTGGAGGGGCTGGATTACGCCGATTTCAAGCGACGGTATCATGCCTGCCGCGATAACCAGAACGTCCATCACGGGCAGAGCCGTCTCGATAACGGCAACAGCAGTTTGAGACCTTTTCTGGGCATCGGCGCGCCCTTGAGCGAGCCCTTCCTCTTTTCCCCGCTGAAAACCGTCTAAACTGCCCTTTTGATATGCGCTAAGACGAACAGGATGGTGTTTTCGTTTTCCAGCTCGCTTTCGAGGCCTTATTTTTTTTCTTAAAGCCATCTTATCCTTCTCCTTTATAAGCTTCTTGATGACCGGCCTCCATACCCTCCGCATAACCAACGTTAAACCCTTCGTTATACGCTTTATCAAACCCCGCATCATAGGATTGATTGTATTCGGCAGCTGTTTGTCGCGGAGCTATTCTTCCTGGACCTTTTCTTCTCTTTCCCCCAAAAACTCGATTCGCCCCCTTCCCTCTTAAGCCTCTTCCACGGATTCCTTTTCTCTTCAACGCAGCACCGCCATGTTTTTTCCTTGCTCTCATCCGTCTCACCCTCTTCTCTTTAATTAAATGTTATCCGCCTTAATCACCGGAGGAGAAATGATTGGAATTTCCTCCCCATATTGCTGGATTTCGTGCTCGTTCACTAGCAGCGGCTCGTAAAAATCAAGGCGCCAAGCCGCTAAGACGAGCCGATTCATGAATCGCTGCAGCCGATTCCCCTTGTACTGATAAACGCTGCCGTTCTTATGCTTGATCAGTTTGCCTTCTTGCTCCCAAGATTCCGTGGATGGAAAATACACAGTCCTCATACGCCCAACGGCTTCCTCCGCAGCTATCGGATGCCCGAGCGGCCAGCAGCGGAGATCAACCTGTGAAACCCGTACTGCCTGAATTCCGACGGCTCCATGAATCGGATGCCTGATTCCGTTCTCAATCCAATAGATTACCGAGTCTGCCCCTGTAACGAAGACACACGTCGGATACATATCAACGGTCCGCAGCTTCATGTCCCGGTTTAAGCTCCGCTGCCACTCCAGGGACAACATCTCATGAGGATCTTCCCACTTGCTGGAGTAGAAAGTAAGATTATTCGCATACACTTGTTCGAATCTGGAATTTAACGTCTTCATGCTGACGCTGCCATAATGGTGAATAAACGTATCCTTGGCGATAATGAGCTGCATTCCAAGAAGACGGGCACGCAGCCCATAATCGTCATCTTCACAGTTGCCGATCTCAAAGCCCTCGTCAAAAAAACCCAATCGGTAAAAATCATCACGCCGAATCAACATGCAAAAACCTGTCAAGCGTTCTGTAACGGTCCAGCTGTGCGCATTAGAGTGATTGTATGATTTGGAGAATTGCTGCATCTCGGCGATATCGTGGTAGCTGACATGAATAAGCTGATCTCCGCTGATATAATTTGTCACCGGACCGACAATCCCGAACTGCGGGTCGCTGTGCAGACAGACGAGCAAATTCGAGAGCCAGTTGGTCGTTACAACGGAATCATTATTTAAGATCATCAACGTTGTTCCTTTTGCCATCATCAGTCCCTGGTTTACAGCCCCTGCAAAGCCTAAATTTTCTTCATTGATTCGAAAGCGGAGCCCTTGGGAAGATTTGAGGAATTCCGCAGTTCCGTCATCGGATGCATTATCAATAATAATGAGTTCATACGGCATGTCGGTATATCGAGCGATACTTTCAATGCATTCTTTTAAATAAGGAAGCTGATTATAGGTCGGTATGATGATACTTGTACCCTCAAAAACATTCCTGAATTGGGATATTCCCATATGCCGCCCCCGGCTGTATCCATCCTTGTAGCCTGATTGGAAGCCTTTGTTAAACCCGTCGTTGTAACCGTCCGTTTTATGGTGGCTGATGCGGTTCATAAGGTTGCTTCCCCGCTTGCCAAGGAATCAGCCAGATGCCCGAAATCGACAGCGACCTTTCCGAGCTCGGAGGCAATTCGCTCTGTAATGATAACAGCCGGAATGCCGGCGCCCACCAGCGCGATGTCGAATGGATGCCCTCGAATTTCCTCCATGATTCTGGGAATATCGTGGATGCCTTCCACGGGAGCGACCGTGCCCGCCACCTCGATTCCGCGGCCTGACAGCACACGTGAAAGACCGGGAGCGGAATTGCCCACCACGAGAACTCGACGTCCTGCAAGGATCCCTCCCAGTAAACCTTCCAAATGCAATGCATAGTTGACCGTCGATAACGTTAGTTGCAACTTTCGATAATCAATGCCATGGGCTCTAAAAACAGAAAAGCCCAGAGGTTGAAAGTTTGGCAATCTTAGTTTGGGAATGCCAACGATATCGGCCTTTCTCACGGAGGCTGCCAACATATCTCTTGCTTTTAGATCAGGTAAACGAACACCGGCATAACTTAAAAAATGTCCTTCTTTACGCACTTCATCCATGTTCAAAACCAACTCCTGCGCAAGCGTAAGCAGTTCCCCATCCCCTAAGCGGATAACGGACAACGGGGAGCTTGAATCCAAAGCTTCGTTAAGCCTCCTTGCAACCTCCGCCGCGCTTAGAAGACGATAATATTGAGAACTCATTTGCTCCATACCAGCTTCGATAATCTGGCGAACCGTAATTTCAGGAAGAATCTCTAGCTCCGGGAGTATCGAGTCCACGATCCCTTCTCCTCCTTCATATAATCCCTTCGCGTACTCCTCTCCCGAGCTTGGTTTTGCCATCGTTTCGGGTTCCGAATGCTGCGACCTCATCATCGCCTGGTCGTAGCCGGTATCAAAGCCTTCATTAAACGAAGCTGCCGCTTGCTCCAGCAATTTCTGGGTGCAGTCGCTTGGCGTTTGGCCTTTGTTTCTCTGGAGAATAACTTTTCGCTTATGTCGCCTCTTTACCGGCCTGTGTCTTCTTTTCTCTAAGTGCTGCCGTATGATGATCACCCCGTCTTACGCACAATATATTCTTTGGAACTCATTAGGAAACGGGTATAACAATCCAATTTGGCTTGACTCAAGGAAAAATGATACGAAGCATCGTACTCAATCGTTTATGGTAGGTATGATCCTTTCTTGTTCTCATCAAGCCGTTTAAAGCAATTCGCTGTCGCTCTTCCTCATGACGCAAGTAATAGTCGATTTTATCCATCAGTTCATCATAAGAGCCGTAGGTGTCTATTTCCGTACCAGGGGAATATAACTGATCCATATCGTGGCGGATATCCGATAACTGAAGCGTGCAGCAGCCGGATATTTCAAACGTGCGGGGATTGACGGAAAGCGCCTTTACCTTTCTGCTGTTGGCGTTGATTGTATCGTCATCGGATGAACGGTGATGGTTGATTACGATCTTGGCTCCATTGTAGTACGTTGCCGTGTCCTCCGGCGTCATCCAATCGCCGAGCTTAATCTTGTCGGACAGCTGGGCGTAATGTTTCATCCGGTCCCACCACCATCCGGAAATGACGACTTTTTTATTTTTCAATATCGGGGCCAGATGATCCATTAACTCCACTCTGTTCCAATAGGCCGTTCCGATAAAACAAATATCGGTCTGATTGGAGGTCGGCACATGCTTCGGATAAAATACGTTCGGATTGACTGCAAAAGGCAAGTGATACACATGCTGACAACCTAAATCGCGATAAAATGATACGCAGTTGGATTCAAGCGTAAAGATATAATCGTAACGGGGAGCGATCGAAACCGTCCAGTCCGTATAGTACGGGTCATCCGTAAACCAAATGGCCGTTTTAAATCCGCTATCCCGGAGCGCTTTGAGCGTATCGGCTTCCAAAACGACACCGTTTAAAGCAAGTACTAGGTCCGGCTGGAATTTCTTAGCCAAAAGGACGATATCTTCGGAAGGGCTCGCAACCGAGAGACTTCGAACCAGTCCCTTTAATGCGTCAGTCACCGCCTGATCCAGCGCAGGATACGGGACGCCAATGCCTGCAGTGACATAAAGAATACGGAGATCGCGGACCTGCTCCTCTTCCTTGGGTAAGGACCTTATTACCGCATCGGAAAAACCGAGCCTGTATCCCTCTCTCCGTCCCACTGAATAACCTTCTCTGTATCCTTCCGACTGGGCGGATTGCTCTCCCCCCTGAAGCAGCAAATGCTTATTCATTGTTCTCATGCGGTCAGGCCTCCGGATTTATTCATTCCCGAAATAGGGTTCACCACAATCGGCCGCTGGCTTGGTACAAGGACTGGAAGGTTCCGGCGTCCGTCCACCATCCGTCTAATATGTCATAGGTAAGCTGCCCCTTCGATGCGTACACATTGTTCACGTCGGTAATTTCCAATTCGCCTCGTGCCGATGGTTTTATGGTGCGGATCGTTTCAAACACCGTCGAATCATACATATAAATACCGGTTACGCAATAATCGGATTTAGGCTCCTCCGGCTTCTCTTCGATCATGACGATGTTGTCTTTCTCCAAGATGGGAACACCGTATCTCTTCGGATCAAGAACTTTCTTCAGAAGTACGCGCGCTCCAGCGGCCTGTTTTTCAAAAGCTTGCACAAAAGTGATTAGATGATCCTCAAACAGATTATCGCCAAGAAGCACCACGAACTTTTCGCCAGGTGTTATGAACGGTTCGGCAAGGTATAATGCTTGGGCAATCCCCCCGGCTTCTTCCTGGATTTTAAATGTGACGCTTACTCCCCATTCTTTTCCGCTGCCGATCAGGTCTGTATACAGACCAGCCGATTGCTTGCCGATCACGATGAGAATTTCCTCGATGCCCGCTTTTTTGAATTTCTCAATTCCGTGACATATCATCGGAACCTTCCCGACAGGCAGCAGATGTTTATTTATGACTTTGGTCAGTGGATAAAGCCGGGTACCCGTACCTCCTGCCAGAATGACGCCCTTCATATAATCCTTCCTTTCGCAAAATAGATGATTATACATAGATCGTTGGATCGACGCCCCATTTATCCATGAATTTTTGTTTGTTTGTATCGATAAGATGCTTCACTTGACTCATGTCCTGCTTGGCAAAGCTGGCACTCCCATGATGAAAAACGAAAACATCGCCCGCGATCCTGAACGTATATCCCGCATTCCTGGCCCGGTAACAATAGTCATCGTCTTCAAAATGACCTGGTGAATAACGTTCGTCCAGCAGACCGATGCGATCCATCAATTCCCGTTTAAACAGGAAACATAAGCCTACGATTCGATCCACTTGAAGCCACTTACTGGCATCCGGCTCATTCAGCTGGTTCGACATCTCTTCTAAACTGGTATAAGGCATATCGATCTGTTGTTTCCCGCTTGCATAGTTGGTAAGCGGCCCGACGATCCCGATATTGGTTTCGCTGTTCAAACAATTCAACATATTCTGCAACCAGTTGCGAGTGACGATGACATCATTATTCAGCAGGAGCAGCGTATCGCCGGTTGCAATTTTCAAACCCTTGTTGCATGCAGCTGGAAAGCCAATGTTGTTTGCCAATGAAATGAAGGTAATCCCCTCCTGACGGCAGATGTCAACGGTACCGTCGGAGGAACCATTATCAACAACGATGATCTCGTAAGGCTCATTCGTATGGCGTTTAATCGAATAAATGCAATCCTTTAGCAGCTCCCTGCCATTGAAAGTCGGAATAATGATGCTTGTTTTTTTCATAGCTACCACCTTCTAAACCTTGGTTAGCTGCCTTTGTCTAATCTGATCCATAAAAGATAGCCGCGGCCCCTTTATGTCGAATACCGTTTTGAGAGCTTCGATGTGGTCTCCGATGATCAAATCGGAAACTGCATTTTGTTGTCCGACATTTCGAGCTCGGAGCCGATTTTTTGTAATGACGTCTACACTGGCCGGTGCATTTATTTTCAAACCCTTTTCAAGGGCGATGACTTGCGCTTTCGGTGGGACAGATAAATTGGCGTATCCGATGATTTGGGCAGCTTCCTTCCTCATCGCGTGAGGTACCGCGGTAAGCGAATTGGCTTCGAGGTCCGCCCTGCCCATGGATCGGTTAATAAACTCCTTCACTATGGTTACGTAGTCTCTGTTGGAAAACATCCCGATCCATGGAGAAATATCATTTAAGGCAATATCGCTACCCTGTTCAATGGCATCAATGAAAGGTACGAGATGCTCTGCTAATACCGGAACATCTCCATCAAGGAACAGCAGAATTTCAGAATCGGCTAACTTCGCCCCGACCGCTCTGCCAACATCGTGTCCCAAAGCTTGTTGGTAGTGTACAATGATGGCTTTCGATTGGTTTCGGATCATTTCAAAGCTTTCATCGGTGGATCCGTTCACCACAAAAATGATTTCATGAAGCGGCAGCCGATGAAGCTGCTCCAGCAATTTTATAATCGTGTCTTTCTCGTTCATCACCAAGACGATCGCCGCTACCCTTTTGTCCGTTGGCAGAAGAACGGCATTTCCTAGATATATTCCGGAATGCTTACTGTGTCCTTCCACAAATTTAGACGCCGCTGCGTGGTAAACCGTCCATGGCAGTGGTTTGACTGAATGGTACCAGCGAATCCAGCTCTCGTTCACTTTGATATGGGGCGGTGTATCCGCCGTTGTTGAAGCTTCATGGGCCGCTTGCTGATAACCGGCAGCATAAGCTCTCTCTTTCCAATTGTCGACCACTTCGTTTGAAATCTGACGATTCTTGAAAATAAGAGCCCCCAATTTATGACCGCTCCGTTTTCTCTTGGTTCTTGCTCTTTTATTTATGGGTTTCATTGCTCTCCTAAAAGAATTTGAGGCGGGTATCATACCTCGTCTCCGCTTTCTTCGCACCATCTCATCACCACACGCTTTCTCTTTTTCGTGCGAGATCTGATCGATTTCCCCGCATGCCGGATTGAGAGATTAACCAATCTATTGCCTCCAAATGGTCCCCCACAATCAGGGTTTCAAGGGGATCATTTCCTCTGGTTCTCCCCCTCCTGGGATTTCTTTTTCCTACATCCACGTAATGAATCCCCCGTACCTTCAAGCCATTATAAATGGCCATTGCTTGAGCTTTCGGAGGAACGGCCAAATTGTCGATACCAATCAGATTTACCGCTTTTCGGCTCATTGCATGTGGAATGGTTGTAAGTGAAGCTCCTTTCAAATCGGGATTGGATACCAAAATGTTTAACGTATGCTTAGCGAGGATAACGCTGTGAACGTGATGTTTATCGGTCGGACCCAAATACTTGTTCAAAGCCACGTCCACCCCCTCTTCTACGGCTTTTGTCAAAGGGGTCATATCACTTGCTTTGATTACGATGTCTGCGTCGGTAAACAGCAGGATGTCTCCTCTAGCCGCTGCAGCGCCGATACTTCGTCCCACGTCATGACCGAGCGGAAAGGGCAGGCGGATCACTCTCGCTCCGATGCTCTGAGCAATTTCCGCCGTACCGTCCGTTGAACCATTGGCAACAACGATAACCTCTGTGTTGGCGTGCACTTGGCTGGCTTGCCGAATGACTGCCGCAATGCTCTTCGCTTCGTTCATGGCAGGAATGATGACGGATACCTTCGGAAACTCGGCATTTATGATCGGGGACAGGGATCTTCTCCTCTTGTTTCTGTTAACTGGACTCGCAGGACTTCGTTTCGACATGTTTCTCACCTGCCAAGTTTGGGATTAAGAACACTTCCTCCTCATTTTATGTATAGGTTTATTTACTGTAACGGCGTTCGTACCTTACACGAAATAAAATTGGGTTGAGCGGATGGACCAATAAACATACCAACTCTATCGAAATTGAATAAACTAGAGCATCAAAAAGGAAGGAAGTGAAGACCTATCAGAACATTCAGGGCATCATTATTAGGAAGAAACGAGGTACCACCTGTAAGAACGATAGCCTTCGGAAATACGGTTTTTCGGGTCAACAGAACAGGTACCCAACTTCGGTTCAGACTTGTGGTCAATAATATTAGCCGTGTTACCCAAGCTCATATTCATCTCGGAAGAGTTGGAGAAAACGGTCCCATTGTCGCCTTCCTGTTCGGACCATCAAAATTCGGTATCACCGTAAGACGGGGAGTCGTTCAGGGAGTATTGACGAATCAGGATTTGATCGGTCCTCTGCAAGGCAGAACGATTCGAGATCTGATTCGTGAATTCGAGCGTGGCAATGCCTATGTCAACGTTCATACGATCCAAAATCCGAATGGTGAAATTCGCGGGCAGGTCCGGCGATAAAATCACTTCATCTTATTTGTATATACGTTTTATGAAGAAAACCCTCCACTGTGCATAGAGCGGAGGGTTTTACACTTGGTCGGCTTTGGCAGCGGGAACATAGGTTTTCATCTATCTGTTCTTCCAACCTCTCGAAAAATGTGCGTTTCAACTCATCCATCTGCCTTTACATTACTCTCTCCCATTGCATTAACTGTTACTAGATTAAGAATACAAAACCTTAATCAATTCTATATAAGGAGGTAGACGTGATGGCCATTATTTCGGTCTTCCCTTCACCTACAGGGACGCCAATTGCAACTGCGGTAGCTTCAGCTGTCGCTGGTGATGTCGTATTGGTTAATGATGGAACGTATCCAGAGCCGGCGGTGACTGTAGCGACTTCCAACGTAAAAGTTATAGCTAAAAATGAAGGTGCGGCGATACGCCAAGGACTCAACGCTGCGGCAAGTGCATTCATTGTCACGGCAGCTACGGGGGTTGAAATTAACGGATTCTCCATTCAAAACTACACGGCCGATGCGATTGATGTTACCGCTGGTACCAATCACCGCATTATTGGCAATACCATCAACAACACGCTTGGTATTGGCATTGATTTAGCTGCCGGTACCGGACATGTAGCCTGGAGAAACAGTGTTCAAGACGCGGGCGGCGCTGCAGGAATCAACGTAGCAAGCACCGACAGCTGGATCGTACAGAATGTATTCTTCAGCAATACAAGTGTGGGTATTTTGTTGGCCGGCGCCAATAATGCGGCTATTGGTAATACTGTCTCTCAAAACGGCACAATCGGCATCTCGAGCACCGCAGCGAACAATCTGTTATTCGGCAACACGGTCACGCAAAACGGAACAAGCGGAATCACCGTTGCAGCAGCAAACAACGTACTGATACGCAACAACGTGGAAAATAATACAGGGATCGGCGTTTCGATCACAACCGGCGATAACGGATATCTTGGAGCCAACGATTCCGATGGTAACACTCAAACCGGTATCGCAATCGCCACAGACTTTAACAGTGTGGAATTCAACGAGATGGAGCTCAACCAGAATTTCGGACTCCTCATTTCCGGCGATGAAAACACCGCATTCGGAAACCGGTTCACCGGCAACACGCCAACTCAAATCTCCGTAACAGGTACGGACAATAACTTGTTCTAAATTCACTGTTTCAAATATGGCTTTTACGCTTGCTCTCCTCGTGAGGGCAAGCACTATTTTTCAACTGAGTTACCCGCAAGGGCATCCCGTAAACATGATGGTTTGGAGGTCATTTGATGAGAAAAATTCTTGTGGTCGGCTCAGAGGAAACCGCATCGTACCAAATCATTCTTCTCCCCCCTCTCCGTTATTTGGAAGGACAAGGATACTGCAGGTTCAAGATCCTTCCACATAAACAAGTAACCCGTTCTATCATTTCTTCATATGATATTATTTTGTTTTTGAGAAGCATTGAGCCTGCAGCGCTCCAATGTTTAGAATGGGCACACCGTGAAGGAAAGAAGACCGTATACGTCATTGACGACCATTTTCTCGCGATTCCTCAAACCACACGTCTTGGCCAAATTTACTCAAAACCCGCTTATAAAGAAACCTATACTTACTTTCTAAAAAACGTACACACAGTCAAAGTAGAATCACCCGTCTTTCGCGATCTGATTAAGATGCATTTCACTCCTAAAGTGGTCTATTTTCCAGGAAGCATTGATGTTTCCTATACACAATTGTCCAACAGTCCGAAAAAGGAAGATCGACTCGTGATCGGATATGAAGGTGCCAAAAAGGAAAGTTCTTTCCGCCCGGTTATTCCTGCATTGCAGCGCATACTTAAGGAATACGGAGATTTTGTTAGACTGGAGTTCTACGGGTACTGTCCTGAAGAATTGAAGGGGCATCCTAATATCTCCCATCGGAAACATAATGAAGATTACAGCAAGTTCATGCAGCAGCTGTATCGGGCCAATTGGGATATCGGTCTTGCACCCATGGATGATGGTCTGTTCTACCACTGCAAAAGCAATGTGAAGTTCCGCGACTATGCTGCCTGCCGCATTCCCGGCATTTATTCATTATCCCCCATATACCGAGATTGCGTATTCCACAAAAAAACGGGTTATTTTGTTCCTCAAACAGAGCAGGGCTGGTATGTCGGGATTCGAGAAATGATCGAGAATCCCAAACTTCGAAAAAAAATTTCACAAAAGGCCGCAAAGGCCGTGGCCAAGAACTTTACGATCAAACAGTGTGCGAAAAATTGGAAGTCTCTTTTTCAAGGCCTGCTCGACGTACCATAGAACCTGTAATAGATGATGACCTATTATCTGGAATGGAGAGTGATAGCATGCCTACTCTTCAAGAGGCAGCGTTAGTTCTTAACCAGTATTATGACATCAAAAAGCCGAAAATCGAATGGATTCAGAACGAGCCGGATAAGGCAGTGTGGAAGGTAATCGATAACAAAGAAACCTATATCCTTAAGTCGGATTACAGATCAAGTAAAAGCTTCACCCCTTCTATCACTCTACAATACGCACTATCCCAACAAGGGTTGAAGGTTCCTGAGGTTATCGCCACGAATCAACGGAAACTATGTACGAAGCAAGGTGAGCATCGTTATTATTTGTCTAAATATATCTCTGGAGGTCCTGCATCGATAATTGACCGCGTAAAGGTCATTGGGGATTTTCATCAACACGCTACATGGCCAAGTTCACTCACATCCAATCAAAAACCGAGCGCCTTGAAGAATGGAATTAACAGATGGATATCTGAATATCAATTAAATTAAAAGATTTGATGAAATGGAAAAACCAGTACTCCTTGCCGTATATTCAACCCTGTATACAATTAGCTGAGAAATGTATAAAAGTTTCTTCCCGAAGAGCGCCCCTCCTCGCGGATCATCTCACATCCGTAAACAATAAAAGATGGCTTGTACATGGGGATTTAACCCATTTGAACGTAATAAAAACGCCACCAGGAGATTTATGGATCATTGATCTGGAGCATTCAAGAATTGACTCTCCCATCAAGGATATCCGTTATTTATTGCCGAGGGTCGTGTTGTCTTCTTATTATAAAGAGTATTTTGCGAGATTTCCTGAAGGGACGTCCTTTAAAGAACTCTATTATATAGACGCGATTTTTCCTCACAGCCTCCACTTCTACCTCGGCGGATCGATCAGGCAAGGGAAACTTCCGCTGAAGAGTTCTCAGGTACAAAAGATCGTATCGGACGAACTAGCGAAGGATGACATGATAAGCAAGCTGTTAGGCGGCAGTAAATAAGGGAAAACAGAAGGGGCCGTTGTACGACAACAGCCCCTAAGTTACATATTAGCGTTTCAATCTTTTCATAACCGGCTTCTTGTGGTGCTTGCTCCAATTAAAAAATTCATTATTACGGATATTGCCATTGATCGCCGTAAAAGGAACCTTGTTCTTCCAGGCCACGTAATTAAAACTGATTTGGTCTCTTTTACTATAACTTATAATTTGTCTCCACCAAGTGGTCATTGCCCCCATAACGACAGGATCATTATGGCGTCTTAGGATCACGCCGGACTCAATCAGTCCGTTATCCCTCGGATATCCCGCATTCTTATACAAGGCTACTTGCTTTAATATGACTTCCTTGTTATCCTTCCCCAAGGCAATGCAAGCCTCAGCTTCTTTATAAATACAATTCCGATGTGAATGTTTGTAGAACACGAGCGGTGAGGCGCTATATTTTTCAATAAACCGATCGATATCTCCGACAATTCTGATATTCCCGTCAACCCAAACACTGTGTTTGTAGGTTGGGAATAATAAATGTGGCATAACTTTTACCCATCTAGCTTGACGGGCCGAATCAGCGAATATTTTATCCAACTTAATCATTTTCCAGGTTCCGGACTTTAATTTCGGATTATCGGTAAAACAATAGTAATCACAATGCTTGCTCATTTGTAAAGGATCCTGCAGCTTATCGTAATTGCCGGTTATCGCTGTGTATACTACGTTTTTTCGTTGATTACTTGTGATGATTTGTCGTCTGCACGCTAAGAGCCACTTTAATTTTGCCCTTGTTTCTCTGAGCGATTGATGCACGGCCATTTTTTGTACCGATCGTTGAACCCTTTCCTCGCCATGCTTGCGATAGAGAGCAGCTTTTCCATTCTGCACTAATTTCTTTCTTCTATCGGTTCCGAAACTTGCCGACTTTTGATGATAGATATAACAATGGGTGGCAACCTTTAATTTAAAGTTGGCAGCCCGGGCGCGAAGACAATAATCATCTTCTTCCCCGTAACCTACCGGAAAGTTCTTCTCATCAAAATATCCGATTTTGTCTAACACTTCCTTCTTGATCATTAAACAAAAGCCGTTTAAAAACATGACTCTCGGAAAAATCTTATCCGAGGCTTGATAGACAAGCTCGGCCATTTGTTCGATCGTCAAGTCGGGCTCCAATCCATTACGGCTCCAGTCCCGATGGGGAATGGATTGCCAGCTGGCTGCATTTGACAGCGGACCGACGATACCGATCCTGCGATCGGATTCCATGGTTTCCGTCAGCCTTTCCAACCACTGACCGGTTACGATCGTATCGCTGTTGAGGAGGACGCAGTATCGTGATGTTGACTCCTTTAATCCTTGATTCGCAGAAGCCGTATAGCCTTGCGGCTTATCGTGTCGAATTA
The DNA here is from genome assembly GCF_000204455.1 of Paenibacillus sp. HGF5. Lineage (NCBI taxonomy): Bacteria > Bacillati > Bacillota > Bacilli > Caryophanales > Paenibacillaceae > Paenibacillus > Paenibacillus sp. HGF5. The sequence goes on from NZ_AEXS01000067.1 coordinate 61,079, forward strand.
ATCTATGGTGAAATTGTCGTGTGTACTGTTCCAGATAGCGCTTTGTGGTTTGATCGCTTCCATCATCTATGATAATTAAATTAATTTTTTGCGTCGTATTGTTTTGAATGGAGTTCAAGCATTGTTTTACCGCATTCAAACCGTTATGCACACATATGACAACATCAATCAATCCCTTCCCTCCCTTCCCCGTTATCTTTGATCGACACAACCGGGGGTGAGCTTTTCTCCAATCGCTTATGTCCGCCGAGCAATACGATGTTTCCTTTAATCGACCGAGTCACATTTTTCGTGTCATATAGCAAAGCGGCATGCTCAGCAATAAACCGGTAATCGATCGTACTATGATCGGTAGTAATAACGACCAGGTCGGCGGAGGCAATCAGATCCGGCAAAAGTTCTATGGAAGATATCCTTTGACCGTTGTCCATAAACCATGGAATGAGCGGGTCATAATAGGTTACCGCAGCCCCCTTCTGCTGTAGAAGCCTGAACACTTCGAGTGCGGGCGATTCCCGCATATCGTTGACATCCTTTTTATAAGCCATGCCAATGCATATAATATTTGAGTTTTTTAGCGGCTTTTCATGGTCATTGAGTATGTCGGTAATCTGCGATATGACATAGCGGGGCATATTGCTGTTGATATCGCTGGTCAATTCAATAAATTTGTTATAGAAGCCGAACTTTTTAGCTCTCCATGACAGATAGGTCGGATCGATCGGGATGCAGTGGCCGCCGATCCCCGGCCCCGGGAAAAAGGGGATGTAACCAAACGGCTTGGTCGAAGCAGCGTCGATCACTTCCCAGATGTTAATCCCCATTCGGTCACACATGAGCGTCAGCTCGTTCACAAGCGCAATGTTAACGCTTCGAAACGTGTTCTCGAGCAACTTAACCATCTCGGCCGCGGCCGTTGAGCTTACCGGAATCACGTTATCCAAAAAAGAACGGTAAAATTGAAGACCGAGATGTGTACATTCCTCCGTGATTCCACCTAAGATTTTAGGTGTGTTTTTTACATTGAATTTACGGTTTCCAGGGTCCACTCTTTCCGGAGAATAACATACAAAAACATCCTTACCCGTTTCCCATTGCGTATTGGCCTCAATCACATTCTTAATTAATTCTTCGGTCGTTCCGGGATAGGTGGTGCTTTCCAAAATAATGAGCGTATCTCTCGAAGCATACCGGATGATGGAATCAACCGCTGACCGAATCATGGAAACGTCAGGATCTCTGTTGATGTTAAGCGGGGTGGGCAAGCAAATAACGATGATATCTGCCTCAGCCAGCGCTGAAAACTCATGAACGGCATACAGGCGCTGATGGATCAAAGAATCGATGTCTTCATCCTTTATATCCGTAACATACGATTTTCCGCGTTGCAGCTGTTCCGTTTTATTCTTATCAATGTCAATTCCGTACACCCTGTAATTGGCTCTTGCCGCCTCCACTGCCACGGATAGTCCGACGTAACCAAGACCGATCACGGCCACCGTTGCCGTCTTGGTTTTTATTTTATGCAAGATTTCGCTCATCCTGGTTGTCCATCCTTTCTTGAAGAGTAAGTCCTTGTTCAAAAAACACCCATGATGAAATTACCGGGCGATCATGAATTTCCTTCTCCTGATAAAATATGAAATACGCCTGAGAGTAGCAACGGCGAATTCACCAGACATATTACCCATGTCATTCCTGTTCGTCCGGTACATACAGAAAAGACAGCGAACGATTTCGCTGTCGTAGTATACAAGCCATATTGTCTTGCCTCCCGAATGCATATTAATTACTTTCCGGAGTCTCCCCGAGCAAACGCTCCGCTAGAATGGCGGGCTTCTCTAAACGTTGTTGTACCGTTGGCCAGTTCTCCTTCGTAGCCGTATGAATAACCATATCGTAAGGGACCCCCCTGATCGTCAGGCCATTGCGTTCGATTCCGGTTCGCGGCAGCCCGCAGTGATCATGAAAAGAAACGACGCTCGCATTCTCGATAACCGTATTGGAAAACACACTGGACAAACCCAGAATATCAAACGCAACGTGAAAAATAAGCCATACGCTGGCAGGAGCGGCTGGGATCGAATCGGAAATGATCCATCTTCCCCAATTGCCGGCTTGACCATCAATATCATAGATCGCGATGGTTCCGATCGGCACTCCCGAGAGAAGCTCAATGCAGAAGTAATAATCGCCCTCTCTATGAAAATATTCTTTCAACCATGCTTCATGCACAGCATAACGAGAGTCGATTTCTCCGATGTACTTCGATAACTCAGGGGACCTTCTTAGCTTGAAAATAAATTCGGCGTCGTCCATCGTAATCGGTCTTAATCGAATGCCGAAACGTTCAACGGTGATGTTGTGGTTCACGACTTCACCTCAATGATCCTGGCGATGTCATCCAAGCTTTGAATACCCGCTACTTCCCTGATGGAAAAGCGAACATCGAACTGCTCTTCAAGGCGAAGAATGAGCTCCATATGCTTTAAAGAATCCCAATTCGGCAATTCTTCCCGCTTTGGATTACCATGAGGCGGTATCGGGGTGTTCAACACCTCGGATAAGATCGACCCAATTTGTTTGCGTATTTCCGTCATCGATTTACCTCCACTCTGGCAGGATGGTTCCCGCAAGCAGCTTTTACACGTGCATAGAGATCCCTAAGCGGCAGCTGTTCCGGCGAGCCCTCAACAAAACGCTTTATCCAGTCCAAGGCGGGGGCATTCCGCGGCCCCTGGGACATCTCAATGTGGATACGCTGCACTCCGCGATCCATCAATTTCTCCAAGATCCAGGCAAAGGTTACCGTTTCAATGTCGCGTCCAAGCGCCCTGCAGCTAAAAAGCGTCTCGATTAGATGCGCTTGTTCGCCATCCAACCTGCATACAAAGGTGCCGATAATTCCGCTGTCTGACAGTATATCCGATAGGCCAACCGTAATCGTAACGTATTTGGAGGCGTCCATAACGTCATTTGCTTCATTTTCTGTCATACGCCTTAGAGCCAGGTTAAACTGATTTGTTTTATGACTTAGATCATACAGCCGTTTGACATGGGAAGCTTCATTCTCATAAATGGTAATGACCATGTTCAAGCTGTCTAAATAGGAATGGTAATCCGCTGCTGTTTGCCTGATCTTCTCTCTGGCCTGATTGGCCTGGATATCCGTTGTTCGGGATACGGCAATATCATCCCGTTGAAGTTGATACAATCCGGGAAAATGACATAAACCCAGCATCGTTTCTTCACCGTTTCGTTTGGCACGGAGCAGGCGTACCTCCGGTAGTTCTGCAGCCATCTTCACCAATTCCGCCGGATTGTCATCCACAAACAAGAAGGCAGACGGATCGATATTCAGTATTTGAGAGAGCCGATTCAGATTTTCTGCTTTTGTCTGCCAATTTGCACGAACAGCGGCAAAATCGTCCCATCTCAGCGGAAAATCGGTACGCGCATCGAACAGTGCTTTAACATCTTCCTCCTCATTGCGGCTGCACAAAGTAAGCATAATTCCTGATTGTTTTAGTTGAAGCAGCAGCCTTTGCAACCGATGATGGCCTTCCGTTAGCGTTACCCCTTCAGCTCCTTCTTCTCCCAGGACTCCGTGATATAGCGTATCATCTAGATCCAGGGCAATCGCTTTAAGCCTCGGAACCAAGGAAGCGGGCAAGAGTTGGACGCCAAGGTGACGGGAAATAATCGTTGTTGCCTGATTGGAAAATGGGTAGTTGCTAATTTCCTCGTTCCGATAATCATAGAAGGATTCGGTGCCTTCATGGGCCAATTGGGCTAAATCGATCAGAACACAGCCCGTGTTGTTCTCAACCGCTCCCAACAAAAACGAATTTAACTTCCGGAACCATCCACGGTCACTGGCACGGAAGCTGAGCACCCTATTGGCATCTTCCAAGGACTCCGGCCAGGTATTTATCCAAATCGGTTTATCCGTTACCATTCGCAATTTAACGATCCGTTCATTCAGCCATTGTGCAGCTTCTTGTGCACTCATAGAGCGGGCGTAAATCCGCCAATCTAACCAGATGATATATACATCCGCCTGAGCTTCCCCTCCAATACCGGACAGAGCGCTATCATAATCTGAGTAATCAAAACAGACATCAGCCTCCCATAATCCGCAAAACGGAGACATCAAATTGGCAACAAACTCAAAGGGCATCGTTCTGTCAACTCGTATTCGGAAGGTTCGAATGCTTGGAAGCTTCGGGCTTCCTGCGATCCGACTCCTGGAGGGAAGGGAGCACAGCAGAGAATCCGCTAAATCTAAACGGGTTAACACATGATTCATTCCTATACCTCCCTCCTGTTTTCAGAGCTTTGACCTGGCCATCATGCCAATGTTTCTGATACTCCGGGATCCTATCCCGCTAAAGCCATTGGCATTAATATAACCCGAGCTCCTTACCCCACACATTGATTCTTTCCAAATAATGATCCAATAAATGAACCGTCTTCAGATCCTCCACGCCCCAAAAAAGCTGCTGGAATAAGCTGCGTTCCAAAACGCGCTGCAAATAGGCCATTTTGTACAACGTAACCGGGTCCGTATCGAACCGGATTCCATATTTGAGCATTTCTGCGGCATATAAAGGCGCACAGCGTTCAATTACGGCATATTCGTCGCCTCTCCAGTCCTTGCGGTATGCAAAAAACACACCCATTAAATTAAACATATCGAACCAGCAAGGTGAGAAACGTGCACCTTCCCAATCGATAAACTTAATGTTCCAGTTCTCTTCGGCTACATTGTGGCAGCCGATATTCGGTGTTTGCAGATCATTGTGAATGATGCTTTTACCTGCCTGCAAAAGCTCGGGAAAATAAATAGGCCCCTTTTGTAACATGGTACGGACATTAACGTAGCTAGACTCCAGCCTCGCCTTTAATTCGGGACGTTCCATTGCCTTATCCAGATATTCTATAGTTCTTTGATGCGTCTTCTGGCGTTCTTGCGTTGAGGTGGGGGAATCGTAAAGCGGGAGCCATTCCTCGAATGTTTCCCAATGACTATAAAAATTGTCGTTATAGGTTAGCGCGTGAAGTTTCGCCAAGGAAGGGATAATCCGGTCGAAATAATCAGGTGTAAAGATAACCTGACCCTTTACTTGAGGGACGAACTCCATGAATACCCATACATCATCACCATTCATACCTTCCACGATCAGATATATGTTAGGTATCAGATCCGATAAAATATGGGTTGCTTTTCGGTACATGTTTAACTCGATAAGTTTCTGTTCGTTCACGGGTGCTTTGAATATCTTTAAAATCATTGGATATTTTTGTCCGTTTGCCGTAATTTCGAGTTTCCAGATTGCACTCTTGAACGTTTCTTTCAAACACTCCATATTTCCATCGTTCAAAACAACGGTAGATCCGAAATGGCTTGCAATCTGATCAGCGCATCCAAGCTCCCGCCACTTCAGACTTATATCGTTAAGAGGCGGGTTTGCCAATAAGGCCTGTGCATCCTCAAGCCCTTTATTATATCCATCTTCTTTTCCCTTTTTAAATCCATCCGTACGACCTTGCTCGAACCCTTCCGAATTTCCTGTTTTCACCATATAAGCGATCCTCCACTCCGTATTCCTTTTATATCCTATGTGGAGGAGCTCCGACATGACATTAAAAAAACGCGATTTAACATTCCGTATACACGATTTTACATCCTGCGAATAATTGGATCTTTTTGCGGATAGGCGCTGGATAAACATTATAAGACAACGCAAAATAACCCGCAGAACACGCGGGTTAACCGTGTAGCATTCAACTTCGTATTCATAGGACCGAATGTTCGCTAATAAAGCTCCAAATTTTTTCCTAAGACCTTGATTTTTTCTAAATACGCCGGCAGCAGCTTCGCCTCTTTTTTTCCGGTAACAGCCCAATTCAGCTGAAGATACAGCCCTTTCTCGAGTATTCGTTTTGCAAATGCCATCCGGTACAGTTTTAGTGGATCCGTATTAAAGATAACTCCGTGCTTTCTCATCTCATTCGAATATAATTGAACGCAGCGGCGGGTTATATCCTCTTCCTGATCCCCCCATTCTCGGCGGTATGCCAAGAAAACCCCGATCAAATTGACGAGATCAAACCAGCACGGGGCATATTTTGCGCCTTCCCAATCGATGAACTTGATATTCCACGACTTCTCCTTAACATTGTTTGTCGCTATGTTTGCAGTGTGAAGATCTCCATGGATAATGCAGCAGCCTTCATGAACGACCTCCGGGAAATAATCCGGCCCTCTCAGCAGCAGGCCCTTCACGAGTGAGTAGTATGGATTAATCATATCTTTCAACTTGTGGTTTTTCATCGCTTCATCTAAATAAAATAAGGTTAACTTATTTATGTTTTTTCTTTCTTGTCTCATAACCTTGGAATTATATCGAGGCAGCCAATCACCGAATAGTCCCTCATACTGTATAAAGCGTTCATTCATCGTAGAGGAGTGGAGCTTCGCTAATGTCGGAATGATTTTGTCAAAATGATCCGGATTATACTGAACTCGCCCTTTGAGAGGCTCAATGTATTCCATGAACACCCACAAATCGCGTCCGTTCATATTTCGTTTGGTCTTATAGACTAGTGGCATGAACGGTTGAAGCACTTTTTTTCCTTTACGGTATATATTTTTCTCAACCGTGCTTTCCGGCCGGTCTTTTTTGAGCGCTTTCGAAATTTTAAGAATGACGGGAACGCGCTTTTGGTCATGTTCGATTTCAAGTTTCCATATGCTGCTTTTGTAGGAGTCTTTTAAACATTCCATAGTTTGATGAACCCATCTCGCTTCGGCGCCAAAGGACTTGAATGATTGGGGGAAACCCATCTTACGGCATGTTCTTCGAATGAATCGCTTGTCTATTCTACAGGTTCGACTCATTAGTCCTCACTCCATTTTTCGCTTTTAACCATCGTATGTCGAACATAGCCTTACGTATCCATTCCTTCGCCTAACAAACGGAAATGTGCTCAGGCTCAAGCCTTAGTTATATAGAATGCTGCCTGTGTCGTCTAGGCTAAGGTAACAGCCTGTCTCCCATCTTCATAACCTTTAGCAAATCCGGCTTTAAAATCTTCCATGTAGGAATGATCATGCCCTTTGTCATGGATTTGGGATAAAGGCCGGGTTCTGCCGGCCTCAGATCTGGAGCTGTAGCGGCCACCGGCTCGATGGCGCTTTACTGGCTTGCCATGGCGGCGTTTAGTACCTGATGACTTTAGGCTCCTCAGCCCTTTTGCGAATGACTTCTTCCGTGCCATGGGTGAAGCCTTACGATAATTCCTGACCGTTAATGCCGTGTTCATGCCGAATCCTCCTGCAAGGTTCAGTTCGTAGCTTCTAACCCGGCCTCATTGTAAAATAGCTGGCACTCGGATGTTATCCAGGGCGATGCCGGACTGCCTAATTTGTACCGATTTAACGGAATGCCTGTCAACATTTCAGCCATCACGGATTGATAGCCGACAAGCAGCCGAATATTCTCCGCAAGCGTGCGCGCGGTTGTTTCGGAATGAGCCGTAACCTCTGCGATACTTTCCAAAATACTTGCCAGCGCTTGCTGGCTTCTTGCAATGGATGATACCATAGCAATCTTGGCCTCATGTTCCCGTTGTATGCGCGCGATCATGAGTCCGTATCTCCGAAATCGAATGCATCAAATCCCATGGCATCATCTTGTTCAGCATCCGTTCCGAGAATAATTCGCAGATTCCGGCACAGACCGGAGCCTATTTTCGTCAAGCCCTCGATTTGCTCGACAATTTGCTCGTGAATGGATAACGAATCCTTCAACTCTCCCTTGGAACGAGGATATTGAGTCAAGACCCATTGACAAACCTTTTCGGCTTCTACCGCTTTCCCTTGAAGAATGAGATAGGTATTATATTGAATAGTCACGGATGCATCGAGAATCCGCATGAACGATTCCTCTTTACTCACATACATTCCCCCTTAACCAACGAAGTCGGATCCCATTATTCTTCGCCTTGCTCGTTCGCTCTAAGCTCTTTCATTACGATTTCCAAACTGTCTGCCGATGTTTGTTGCAGGTCGGCCATGGCGTTCAAATAAGCAGCAATGCTGCTATTGACTTGTTCCACCTGGGATCCTGACGACCGGCCTCCTAATAATTGTCCCCCTAACGATGGTCCTCCTAACGATGATCCTCCTCGTGAATTCGGTTCTTCGGAGGCTTGGATTTCATGATTCGGTAAGGAATGTATAATTTGAGCCATGCGGACTGCTGCATGACGCTGAGCTTCTAGAATGCGCGCTAATTGCTGCTGGGAGTGCGATAGGTATTCGACCATATCATCTATTTTTTTCTCCACGACATAACTCTCCTTCGCTCATCATATTTTTCAACATATGCTTCGACAAGCTTCCTGGTGCCATGAATAATGCCGTCCTTCGAATCAGGTGAATAGATCCTTAGCCGGCAGCATCGTTCTATATTGCTTCGGAATTCGCCCTAACCATTCGCTTATGCTTTCCTGTAATGATGGAAGCCCCTCATCTAGTCCTCCAACCTCCGTTAACAGCTCGGGGCGGAACAGAGCACAGCACGCATTTAACCGATTATGGATATCCGTTTCATCCCCGGGAAGTACGGGGGTTCCTGACTGTGCAAAACTCACACAAACCGTTTTGATAGCCGGTGCATGTTCCAGCTCATCCATCAGACCGCCGATCCAGTTATCCATAACAGGTGTACAGCCATATAGAATAACTAACTTCTTCCCGTGTGCAGCACGAAGTGCCTTATTAAGAACAACCGCTATGCCTTGACCACTTCTCTCCATAATGTGTCGTACCGCTCCGATCCTGCCGCGCACATATTGCCTCGTTCCTTCCGAGGAGCCGGCATCAGCTATGAGCAGCTCATATGGATGCGGCGTTAAGGCTTCGATTCTTCTGATCTTGCCAATAGCATCTTCGTTTGGATCATGAATGGGGATGATGATGCTGATGCCCTCAAATGAGGATTCTCCGTTTTTTTGTCCGTGTTGAACGCCATAAGAATAGCCAACGATAAATCCATCCTTCCGTCCTTCAACCGGATCAGCTTTGGGAAGAGTCGCCGATAAAGATGTCCGTAAGCGAGCGCCGCGTCTCTTCATCGTAAAAAATCCTTCATATACATTCCGCCTCCCGTTTCTCATCACTGCGTGAGGACCGAATAATCTTTTGGCAATTCATTTCTATTGTATGTTGACTTTCTCGCTTCGTGACGGCATCCACAGGGACCATTCCATTCTCTAAACGTATGATCATCTTCCATATGTAAACAACACTTGATTGGAGTAACATGTTCGTAAATGAGCGTCATGCGGAGAACTCCTTAGTATTCACTTCTGCGGATGATTGCACTAAGGCTCTTTTCGGAACGGCATCTCCATCATGTTGACGAATGGGATCCCCCTGGTTACAAAAAGGATGGGTGGAATCTCGCTTCCCCCCATCCTTCTCCTCCATTATGTTACCATCCGGCCTATTGAGATCCAGTACAGCCAGCCTTCTGAGATCATAGTGCCTGTCGGCCGTGTAATTCCGATGGCTACCTCCGCATGCTGCCGTTTTCGAATGCCAGCTTGAAACACCGGATCACTGCACGATGCCACCACTACATAATGTTCATCTTGATAGGAGGTCTGAAGCGGTATTGTAATTTCGATCGTTTCTTGTTCATCAGAAAAGATGAAGGGGAAATATCCAAACTGCTGAAGTAAAGGCGTATCAGGAATCCCTTGAACCGGATTAAAGGAAAGATGACTCGGTTGAACCGACTCAAGTGCTAGTTTGGAAGAAATAATGGATTCGGATGACAGATGAATACTGTGTACGGCATAATCCTCAATCGCTTCACTTCTTACGCTGCGATGCTGCAGATGGGAAGCACTGATTACATCATCAGCCAACGCGTGATCCATCACATCATTCTCTAAATCTGACCACTTGCCGGAAGTTCCTCTGATGGCTATCTTCTTATTATAGCCATCGTACCGCCGAAAGGGCCTTCCCTTTCTTATCCTGGTGATCCTTCTGGCTTTGTTCACTGTCAGCTCTCTCCTCTGCTTCTAATCGTTACCTTCCTTCATCCTATTCAAGAGAAGGGGCTACTGCCACTGTCGGTTAGATGGTTTGCATCAGGCTGGCCCATCGTTCTGCCGTATGATCCCATCTGAAACGCTGACGCACCGTTTCACGACCAGCCATCCCGATTCGGGTACGCAGATTCTCGTCCTGAAGCAATCCGTTAATCCGTTCGGCAAGCCCGCCAGGAAAATCATCCCTTTGAACCAGGTAGCCCGTCACGCCGTTCTCCACGATCTCCGGAATACCGCCTGCATTCGCAGCGATGACGGGAACTCCTGCAGCCATGGCTTCAACGTTCACGAGCCCAAAGGCTTCCCTCGGCGCCGAGGGGACAACCACAATATCGGCAAGCGAGTACCAGTCTGCAATTGCGGGATAAGGGATAAAGGGGCGGAAAAATACCCATTGGGTATAAGGTCCGGCCGTTCTTTTCAGTTCCCGTACATATGCGGTTTCCCGATCGGATCCGTAGGCCGCACTTCCGATAATAAGCAAAAGAACATCCGGATGCTTGTCAATGATATGAGGCAATGCGGCAATCAGATGGTGAACCCCTTTGTCAGGGATGAGCCGTCCCGCAAACAGAATGATTCGCCGTCCGCTCCATCCGTAATGAGCAAGCTTTGCCTCTCTTAGTGCCTTGGCAGCAGGACTGAAAGCAGGAGTAAAATGATCAAGACTCACACCAAGATGATTAATCGTGATCTTCTCCAGAAGCCCAGCATGTTTTGAAGTGATATCCTCCAGCAGGAAACGGCTGTTCACCACAATGCCGTCCATCCAGCGAGCAATGGCCCCAAAACGCTGCTCGCTCATATACGGAGGTGAAATAAATGTATTGGAGTGAAGATTCAATACGATTTTCACATCCGGCAGATGCATTTTGAGGCGCTGCGCCAGCAGCGGCCGATTGTGAACTTCGATAATATCCGGTCTCCACTTCTGAAGCCTCCGCAGCAAGGAAGGATAATAATTCGTTCCAGATGGCAGGCGGTAGCACGGAACGCCGTTGATCGTGTCTTTTGAAGGGAGCCCTTTTCCCAGTACTCCGAATATGCGCACATCCATGGCACCCTGTGCTAATGGAATGGTCTGCTCTACTACCCGCTCGACGGAGCTGCTCCTCCCCGATGGAATGACAAACGATCCCGGCGTCACAACCGCCACCTTCCGCAAACCCATAACTCCACATCCTTCTCACATCTTATCTATATGAAAAACACCTACTGATATATCAAAGGTTCCCCCTTGACCCGTAGTGTTTCGTTGCCATATCCAAAATGCGCATACCTGTTCATTTGTATGGTTAGATACCTTAACATATACCGAATCAGGGCCTGTTGGTGACTAATTCCCGACAAAGAATAGGCCAACCACGGGCGACACCCGTCCATCCGGGACAATCATCCTCACGCATACGATATGGTACAAAGAGTACAGGATTATGGTGACAAGGAGGGTGACCATGCATCTGGAATATGTCGGCATTCTGCTCAACAACAATACGTATCGCAGAATTTCCAGCGGGAGTATCGGCACTGAATCACTGACCAACTACGAAGAAGCTGCTGCCATGAATGGGTTGGTTCCTTGTTTTTTTACAATCCATCATATTTCACTAGAGACTGGAAAGGTGACTGGTTTTGTTCCGGCTCCAGCTGGATATTCACAAGTGCATATTCCCATCCCACGCGTTATTCATATGCGGGCTATTTATCATAAAAAACAGGAGCAGACGCTGATTGATCAACTGATCAAGCGCGGGGTATTCGTTTATAACGGGCGTACGCGTTACGGTAAAAACGTTATACATCATATGCTGGAACAGGACCAGGGGATATTACCATCCCTGCCTCATACGGTAGAAGCTACCCCTGCCTCGATTCGCTCCATGCTGAGCCAGCACGGGGATCTCGTTCTAAAACCATGCAATGGAAGCATCGGGGTTGGTATTATGCGATTAAAAGGTAACTCTTTTCGCAGTCAATTCACTTACTCCCGCTCATCCCCATCGGCCAAAGGTTGGAGGACGGTTACCTTGCCGCCCGGAAAGCTCCATCCACTGATCTATCAGCGGATTAGGCAAGCTCCATTCGTTGTACAGCAGCGCATACCGCTTGCCGAATATGATGACCGCCCCTTTGATATCCGAGTTACCGTTCAGCGCGGGGGAAGCGGGCGCTGGGAAGTCGCCGGCATGTTCGCCAAAACATCGGCTCCACGAACGTTTGTCTCCAACATTGCTCAAGGCGGCTCAGCCTATCGGGTCCCGGACATACTCGCCCGCTGTATGCCTGGCTTGCCTGTAGGACTTACCATAGAACGAATTGCTGAGTTTTCCCTCCATGTCGCCAAGACGCTGTCCTTGTATATTCCGTACGCAGCTGATTTTGGAATGGATGTCGGCATTACCGAGAATGGAAAGATCTATTTCATTGAATGCAATGGCTGCGATCAACGTTATGGATTTCGGGAAGCCGGAATGGAGGAAGTTTGGAAATACTCATACTACAATCCGATGGCTTTTGCCCGGTATCTTTATGATAACGGGGTCTGGCCGCATTATTGAATGGAAAAAACCAGCCTCCCCCTGAGAACGGGAGAGGCTGGTTCATGACGATTTTAATGGGGAACCTGGGATTTGAAATCCCCTTTACTGGATTGATCTGCATGGTAAAATACGACATCCCCGTCCAGCAGCGTAAATCTCTTGCCATAAGGATCGGTATAGGTTCGACTGTACCCTTCAAGCTGCCACTGATTCATGAGCGGTGCATGAATGTATTGCAGATGGGGCTTGGCCGTATTGCCCTCACGGATCGTCTCGATGTTGAAATTGACCACGATATACCCCTTCTTCAGAAATACAGAGGACTTCTCGTCCAATCGGTTACTCCGCCCATAAGCCGCCAGATCCGTTCCTTTCTTCACTACATAGACGTCGGCGGGAAGACTGTATTCACCGTACCAGCGCTGAACAGCGGCGTTGGCCCGCTCTCCGTCAACGGAGGTTGGCAGCCCCGACTTTGGCCCGATCAATGTTCGAATGCCGGACGGCAGCAGCATCCAGTCAAGCCGGCCTACCCAGGTCTTGCTCTTGCTGATCTTCTCCATATACTGCTTCGCATAGGCCGCCGGGGACATTCCCGCCGGTGCCCCACCGTGGTTGTATAGATACGAAGCGGTATCCTGCAGTTCCTCTTGGGGTACATTGCGCAGCCTTTCATTCAGAATGACGTAACGCTTTTCTGTATCCTGCGGGGAACCGATGCGAATGAACTTCCGGTCTCCACTGTGGTAATACAGATCGACAGGCTGACGTCCGCTGCCGTCTTTATTCACGAAATAAAAGCTCGGCGTAACCGAAATGCCGTCCTGCGCCCCGAACATATTGCCCTTAGTCTTCAAATCGAATTTGAAGTGGTATCCTGTCTTCACGGCCGCATTCTTATACCCCTGTGCCGGATGCTTGCCCGGAGCGATGGGAAGCGTAAAAGGCAGCGCGTTCCCCCGGGCCTCGCCGTCAATGCCGCGGAGTCCTGTCCAATAGGACGCCCCGCTTGGTGACGCGTTCCCTTTTTGTTTGCGGAAGACGGTCTCCCAGTTATAATCGGCAATATCCGTGATATGAAAATCATACACGCGCCCGATCACTTCCACAGGTTCTATATCCGTAGCCACATGGTGGGATAAATTCGTGTTGGCATCGGGCTGCGTCGTATAGTCGGGCGGCGCGTTCTCCGCAATCGTACGGAAGTACACCTGGTAATCGCCTTCATCTACCCACACCGGCAGAAAAAACTCCGTATCCAGCTGTGCCGTCGGGATCGTGATCCAGGTGTCTTTTGGATAGAAAGTGCGCTTGTCGCTGCTGTACACATCGAACGGAAAATAAACCTGCTTCGATCTTACATACTTCGCATAGTCCCGGTTTCCGTATCCCTGAATGTTCCGATGCTGGCCCGAGGTAGGGATGCGTACCGTAAACGGCCGATCCAAGATGAAGGCAGACCGATTCGGATTGGGGGTCGTCTTCTGGTTGTGGGCCTGATCATCCGTTACGGAAGAATAGTTGACGACCGGGGTGTGGACCGTGACGGTGTTTATGGCGTTGACCGGGAACGATTGATGGGACCCGCCATTAATGTTGCCCGGGATGAGCTCGTAATCAATCGTACCGGTGCTCGCCGTATTCGCTTTATTCAACAGCGTACTGCTGATAAGATAGTTTCTGCCGTACAATACGTCTCTTTGAATCGTCGCGGCCGGAGGGATAATCCCTGGAGATGGCGCCGTTCCCTGTGCCCAGCTGTCACTCATGACGGTAGATCCGTTAAATAGGACTTTATCGTTTCTTACCTGGTTTTGGCCCACGGCCGACTCGGCTGCGGACATAAAATCGGTTGTCGGCACCGCCGGTCTGCTTGAACCGCCTGGAACGGTTTCCGTCCCTAAATCCACTTCTTCGCATGAAGCAGGCTCCACATGATCGTCAAGACTCGTGCTGTGATCGGACGTAAGAACGGGAGGTGTGTAACCGGCTGGAGTGAGGCTCACCGAACCGCCTGGTAAAGCATAGTTGCTGACAGTCGTTTTGGACAGCTTATAAACCTCCAGGTTATCGATTTGCCAGTAGGAGTACGGCCTCGTTATCGTCACCTGTTCTTCTACCGGAACCTCTTCTTCCATAGGTTCATCGGGCGTGCCGGGATCATCCGGTCCTGAGCTTGGCGTTCCCGGAATCGTCCAGGTGAGAAGGTATGTTTTTTTGACGGGAACGGTGTAGGTGATCTCCCCCGTCATGTTCGCCCATTGGTTCTTGTACAAATAATTGAGACCAAACACATTGACGTACAGGGATTCCGAAGTCGGTATCCCGTCCAGAACGTCAAACTTTTCTGAATCCCGGTTATCCGCATTAATAACGCCCGTTGCCACGGGGTCCATTACCGTGTGCGAAGTAACAGTTCCCTTTCTCGCAGCACCGATTTGGATCCCGCATGTGTTGGGCGGACCGCCTGAGCCTCCATCTCCACCGCCTCCTCCTCCTCCGTTATTTCCGCAAGATGACCCTGTCCCGACCTGAATCATGGCATCGTCGGTTTCGTCCAGGGCTTGGGCCGTGTCCTTAAAATGAGCCGTAATCGTCGCTTGCCCCGTCGTTGCCACGGCTGTAACCACACCGGAAGCGTTCACGGACATGATGCTGTTATTCGAGCTTCGCCAAGTCAACTTATCGTGTCTTTGCAGATTGTATGTACTTCCGTCTACCTTCGTTAATTTCGCTGTAAGTTGAATGGTACCGCCCGGTGGAACACAGGTCGGACCGGTAATTTCCAGGCTTGATGTTCCATCTGCAAATGTGGCTCGGAGAAGTTTGTCTTTGTACATATAAGTGTAGGAATCAAAGTCTACAAAGAATTTGGAGAAGTACCAGACCTGCTTGGCTCCTGGATTTGCCCAGTATCGGTTGTAAGTGTCGTTGTTGAAAGTCTGGGAGAAGTTAATAATTATTACGTCTAGATCGCTATTCTTGTTCTCTACTTTGGCAACCTCTCCTCCGACAGTACTTGCATCCGTTCTCCCAGTCGTACCATGGACATCTGGAATTAATGTTCTAAAATCTATTTCTATATTAGAAGCCCTCAATTCATCCGATATTGCCCCACTTCGAATCCATGTACCGTTTAAGGTGTTACCTGGCTCGAGTATCAGAAAGGCTTCTGTGCGATTGATCCTTGCTTCTAATTTTGGATCTGTACATCCTGGATACTTAGGCAATTGACGTCCCTGAATTGTTTCTTTCTCAACATTCACATTACATCTCGGATCAGTATTATCCATAATTAATCCAGTTGTACTTGAAGCCTTCCAAAGTTGTCCATAACCGTTACCAGCATCATTCACAGACCATCTATCCCAATAATACACTCCTCCATAATTTGTATTCCCTTGAGATCTTACGTTTAATTTTGTTCCACTCAAAGTATCCTTTCCTGACCAAGTCGTTGAACCAGAGGTAAATCCGTTTATTGCTCTTATTGGTGTATTAGTGGTTTTATTTACCCATTCAAGTTTCTTAATTATCTTTCCTGGCGGTGCATTTACAGTAATTCTTTGAGTTTCTAATTCTTTTTTTGCTGAGAAGACATAACCACTATAATCATAGTCTTTAGAATCGACTACAAATTCATAGCTAATGTCTTTAGTGACTTCATTAGCTGCATTTACTGCTTGTCCAATTGGAATAAAGATAGATAGCAAAATTATTAAACTGAAATTAATTAGTACAAAATGGTACTTCGAGTTTTTTTTCATCTGATCCTAATCTCCTTATTTGATTAGAATCGATCTAGAAAGAGTACTTTGATAAACTCGTGCGCCAGCTGTAATAGTCTCTACTATTACATTCAAATTCCCCCTTGTACTAAACCCCGTTTTGGGAATAACTAAACCATTTACTTGTCTCTTGGAATCCTTCGATTCAATAGCATACGGCATATTCAGATTGGAGCCATTGGGCTTGCCATTATAACCCAAAATATTTAAACTTAATCGATCAAAAGGGTAGGACTTAGGCTTCTTATTTACTACATAGTGAGATTTCAAAATAAGAACGTAAGCCTGCAGGTCATCTGTAAAAACATTGGATTTCGCTCCGAAAACCCACACCATCTTATCTTTACTTGGAAGTAATTTGCGATTTGGATCTTTCGGATCGTTCCAGTCAATAGCTATTAATTCATCCACCTGAGCAACAACAGACCCATCCGGTGCACCGAATTGCAGCTTAGACAACTTCCATGAATCGATACCTACATTTTTGTTATGGTTATCCGGCCCATTAAAAATCTCCGGTGCCACCGAGAAAATATTCGTCTTGTGCCAATACACCTCAGCAGCAGCTACTGCATATTTATCCACGGGAAGCTCCTTGCCGCTTTTTACCTGAAGCAGTCGCTCAATGACCGCAATCGCTTGAGCTCTTGTGGTAGCGCCCGTTGGTGATATTACGCCCGGGGCGGTCCCGGATATGATGCCATCCTTGGATGCAAGATACATCCACTGCTTATCCTCCACATTTTTGTACCCCAGTGCTTTTACCGCCAGTTTGGACATCTCTTCACGCGTCATCCGTTGAGTCAGGTTACCGTCGGCATAATCGCCGGCTTTATAGATCTCTGCCGATTCTGCCGCCGTCACGTAAGGAGCATACCAGGAACCTGAACTTGTAGAAGCTGCCTCAAGCTCCAGGGCCGACACCGCCATTTTGATGAATTCCGCTCGGGATACCTGTTGGTTAGGCAGGAATCTTCTATCCGGGTACCCATCCACATAACCTCGCTGTACCGCATCTTGAATAGCTGCCTGGGCCCAGTGGCCCTGAATATCCGTAAACTGGACAGCCGCGGTCTCACGAGACTCCACCGCTTTGCCGACCGCATTGTCTTGGGCCGCCTCCGCCACGACCGAATTCAAGCTTCCGATGATCACAGTTAGCATCGTTAATACACTGATCAAGATCTTCTTCATGCATATCCTCCTGAAAATCGTTATAGATAAACCCTATGTCATTGCTTCATATCTCCTTTCTACGCCCTTGCTTAGGGACATCTACCGCCAACTCTCACAATTACACAACACTTACAGTTTTGTATGGATGAGAGAAATTGTAGTTATTTTATCATATAATCCACTATTTTGGTATAATATTCCTAACCTGATTCTAGTTGACTAGTTGATTGATCATCTCTATTCACGACCGCAGATGCACCCTAAACATGACAAAACCTCGACGATAGTCACATGAATTTGTGTCCATTCGTTCGAGGTTTAATTGTTACATGTAGTGGAAGTGTTATAAACCGGTTGAGGATTCTTCCCGGTCCCCGGCCTGAATTTCAGCCTTCTCCGCGCTTTGCTTATATACAGCAGCCAACACCTTTTCATAAGCGCTTTCAAATTCATCCGGCAGGATCGGCTTGATTTTGTCCATTACATTCAGCAGTTTAAATAATGCCTGTACCTCCTCTTCCGTTAAACCAAGGGGGTACATTGCAAAATGTCCAATGAAGGTATAGCCGCGGCCGCGGCCTTGGTGAGTGATGGGGATATGCATGGCACTGAGGGCATCCATATCCCGATAAATGGTTCTTTCACTGGTTCCACAGCGTTCGGCAAGCTCCCGAGCAAGTATTCCTGGTCTTGCTTGTACAAGGGTAATGATTCTCATTAGTCGGATCAGTCGGTCTGTCATATGGCATTCTCCCTATCTTTCTAGTAAATTAGACATATTTTTGTTGACTGCTAAATAGTACATTCGACCCTGATATCATTTTTCCTTTTTTATATAGGGATTCTTGTTTCCTGGTTATGACTTAAGTCTAAAGTCCCTTTTCCAGTTCGCATTTTCAGAATAAAACTGCTGATATGTATTCTTATATAGAACACTAAGTTTATAAAGGACTTCGGCCTCCTTTAAATATTCCGGATCTCGAAATCGGGTTGCGTATAAAAGCATCTCATCTGCCTGTCTACGAATCAGATCTTCACCTTGAGTCAAATTCCCCTGTTCCAGTTCTTCTCTTGCCTGCTCCAGGATGAAAGCATTCTGGTATAATTTCAGCACTTTCTCTACCCGGTAATCTGCTTTTCGGTATCTCAACGTCGTATGATTGCTGAATTGAAGCGGTATCGTTCGGGACGGCTGCAAAACCACCTTCTGCTTTAGAACATCCATATAAGTCCATAAGGCAGTAACGATGGGATACACCCCCGATTGACGAGCACCGACACTCAGCTCAAGAACCAATCGCTTGGTTCTTCCTTCGGACAAAGAGCCTAAAGACAACGAGATGTTGCGATCATTCAGAATCTCCCCTTGGCAGCCATACATCTGTTCCACTTGAACGCCTTCCCCTAATTGAAGGTGCAGCTGGACTTCTTCGGCTATGCGCCGACGAAGGCCTTTGGACTGCGTTTTCTGCTTCTGGACACCAGCCCTCCACTCGATCAGCAGAAAGACTTGACTAGTGCCGCCAGCGAACACATGGCTGTGGCTCCATGTATAATCCGAATACAAGCCTGACTGCAATACATCCACCTCTTTCCTCTTCTTCTAATAATGTACCAATAGAGAGGGACATCTTACTGTCACGGAACATATGTTCCCATCCTAATTTCGACAAAAAAAGACCACAGCCCTATGAGCTGTGGTCTTTCGTGGATATGCTTTACTGGCAGTTCCCGTACAAGGAAATCTGCGGCTACCTTCAAAATGCCGTTCCTTTACAATAAAATGGTGTTGACCACGGCAAGCAGCACAACATATATTCCTAAAGCGATCCCAATGAATTTGACCAGCTGGGTTGAGCCGATCCGGTACAACTCGATTGCGGCGGCGCTGTTTGCCGCCAAACCGGTCATTAGAGCAAATACAAGGAGGAAGAAAGCCGGCTTTACCAACAAGAAGCTGAGCAGTCCACTAACGATAAGCACCGCTCCGAACGGCAGCTGGAACGAGCCCATTTTGGCTATGTATTCCTTCATGTCGAGCTTTTGTTTGGTCATCATGTTCCCGGCAAGCCAGAACGAACCCAGCAGGATGACGGTTGAGAACAATCCCAGCAGAAGAAAACGGCTCCCCATCCCGAAATCGCTTAACAAGGCGGACATCATGCCCAGTCCGGAATAGAACATCCGCTTGACTCCAAGGCCGAACAACCAGAAACCGAGGATGCTGGATGCCATCCCGATCAGGCCGTAGATCATGCCTGTTTGATCCCCCCGCATATTCAGGGCACTCATCGGATTTTTCAATAGATTCAGCAGCACCTGACCATCGACTTGAACGGCCGATGAAGTTTTGGCATGAGAGCCTCCGGCCGATGCGGAATCGTGACGCCTATGTTCCTGCTCCGCCGCTGCCGCCGTATATTTCAGAGGATTCGCCGAGATGTCGTTAGCGCATTGATGTGCGACGCCATCCGTTAATTCTTTACCGCAATGAATGCAAAAGCCCATTTTCTTCAAAACTCCTTTTCTCCTGTTATGGTTTATGTATACTGATTCATGTTACGACCTAGTATAAAGGATAAATGTATTATTTTGTAACTGTTTCTGCCATAAAACGTCATATTCAGACGATAATTTCTGTTTGTTTAGGATACTCCCATCCCGCAGCAGAATGAAAACGACTTCGATAGATTAACCCAACCAACGCAAAAAAGCCCGGAGCGTTCTCCGGGTTTTAAAGGCTGCTTATTTGAATATACGGGATCTACTAACCTATCACCGCTGCCGAAGCGGACTTCGTATCTCCCATAAATCTTTCAGTGCGTTGAATGGGCGCGTACGTGACTTTATCGATTAATAAGCCGTTGCCTACGGGCTTTCCATTCACCGTTATCATAATTTTCTTCACGTTGTTATCTTTCATCATAATCGCAATCTCCTTTTATCTGCTAGTTCATTTTATGTTCATTTCGTATGGGATGGCCTCTATGCGCTTGCTTGAATACATTACCCGCCGCATTGGCAAGTTAAACAACTTAGCTGCGAATGGATTCACTTCCCATGCGAATGTGGGTAATATATATTAATAGAAACCTGTCGAAATCTGATTCGTATTTACTATAAATAATCGAATGGTGGTGACCCCGCATGTTTAAGCCGTCAAAATCCAGGCTCATCCAACTTTCTCTTATTCTGCTGGTGGCAGGAATCGCGCTGCCGGCCGGAGGACGGACCGCCAGCGCCAATTATTTCAACAATATGTACGATAATATCCAGCAGTTCACGGGACTCCCCGACGAAATAAACCAGCTTAAGAGCAACTATAACCAAGCCTTGCAAGAGCTTGATAAAGCCAAGATCGCTTCCGAACGGCTGCAGCAGCAAAATCTGACCCTGGCGGAGCAGAACTCCAATCTTGCAGAGCAGAACCAGCAATTAACCCAAATGGTAAGCCAGTTACAGGAGGCTGAAGCCGCACGAAAGCGCGGGGCGGAACGCTTAAAAACGGTAGCGATCACCGCCGTGGCGTTAGCTGCCGGATACTTTGTCATCATTCGCGTCCTGCGATTCGGCATGCGCCGAACGAACCGTTCGAGATAGGACAAGCTCTTATCCAAATCCATCCCATTCAACCAGGCAAAAGGAGGCGCGGCGATGATTATCCGAATGGAAGATGCGGCCGGCAGCGGAGCAGGTCAAGCGGTTACGTTCTCCTTGACGGAGGGGGACACGGCGCATGTCCTTCATCCCGAGCAGATCGTTGCCTATCGTGGACCGTCCTCCGGGCGCAGCGATCGACTTATGAACGTGAAGGGCATCTACCGCAAAAAAAAGCTGATCCGTGCCGACAT
Source organism: Paenibacillus sp. HGF5 (assembly GCF_000204455.1). Classification (NCBI taxonomy): domain Bacteria; kingdom Bacillati; phylum Bacillota; class Bacilli; order Caryophanales; family Paenibacillaceae; genus Paenibacillus; species Paenibacillus sp. HGF5. The sequence goes on from NZ_AEXS01000067.1 coordinate 82,565, forward strand.
TACGGGACCCAGCCAGTTTACGGCTGCGCTTCCCCCGGGCTTCAACATGCATGAAATTCAGCTGGAAGGCGAACAGGACATGCTCTATGATTTTCGTCATGTTTTCTTTTATACCCGGTTTGTTACGATGCAGACAAGAATACTGAAAATCAAAAACATGCTGGTCACGCGAGATGCCATTAAGATGAAGTTTTCCGGGAATGGCAGCATCGGCATTCTGACCCAAGGCCCGGTATGCAAAGTCAAGCTGCATCCTACCGAGCCGCTGTATGTGGACGCCGGAAGCATCATCGCCTACCCCGAAGCCGCTAAGCTGGATCTGACCGTATACGGCAATCATCTGGCCAGCCAGCATATGAACTATCACTGGAAGCTGACCGGCGACGGTTATGTGCTGTTTCAAGCGGGACGCCAGAATCAGCGGCTCGTGAACGATTTAAACGACGAAGGCATCATCAAGCGATTCCTGCGGGAAGCAATTCCCTTCGGCGGAGTGTTTATCAAATAATCCGGCCGTGTTATAATGGAGGGCGTAATCGGACCGCATGCCGTTCACGGCTCTCCACGCGGTCACAAGGACAACAGAAGACAATCCATGCGCCTATTATCGGTGCGTGGGAGAGGTTCGTGAACTCCCTCTATAAAAAACTATCGTGTCTTATTCGGTGTTACACCCTAAGAATAAGGCTTGTTTTTTTACGGATTCAGTTCAATGAACTTCTCTTTCTTCTACGGGATCGGCCCTCTGGGGCTGCTCTTAAATTATGAAGGATGAGAGGTTTTTTTATGCTTAAAAATGAAAAAGCAGTCGTTGTTTTCAGCGGGGGGCAAGACAGCACCACCTGCCTGTTCTGGGCGAAGGAACGCTTCGCCGAAGTGGAAACCGTAACATTCGATTATGGCCAGCGCCATAAGCTTGAAATAGAATGCGCTGCACAGATTGCCAAGGAGCAAGGCGTGAAGCAGACGGTGCTTGATATGAGCCTGCTTAATCAGCTGGCACCGAATGCATTAACGCGCAGCGATATCGAGATCGCCGAAGGCGACGGCTTGCCTACAACGTTTGTGGATGGCCGGAACCTGCTGTTCCTCAGCTTTGCCGCCGTGCTGGCCAAGGGAGTCGGAGCGAAGCATCTGATCACGGGCGTATGTGAGACGGATTTCAGCGGTTATCCCGACTGTCGGGACAGCTTCATCAAATCGCTCAACGTTACGCTGAACCTGGCCATGGATTACCCGTTCGTCATTCATACCCCGCTCATGTGGCTCGACAAATCCGAAACCTGGGAGCTTGCCGACCAGATGAATGCGCTCGAATATGTTCGCGATCATACGTTAACCTGTTATAACGGCATCAAGGGAGACGGCTGCGGGGAATGTCCTGCATGCAAGCTGAGAAAAGCGGGGCTCGACAAGTATATGCAGCGCCGTAACGGCATCTCCGAGAGGGGGCGCCTGGTATGAGCCGCGAGCCCGGGGCTTTCCGCATTGTAGAGCATCTGCAGAAGCTTGGCGAAGACATCGATGCCGGAAGCCTGCGTTACCATCGGAAGCGGGTGCTTGTTTCCAAAGAGTTTACCTTCGATGCTGCGCACCACCTGCATTGCTATGAGGGAAAATGCAAAAACCTGCATGGCCACACGTATAAAGTGGTTTTTGGTATCAGCGGAACTCCAAACGAGGTCGGCATTACCGTGGATTTTGGAGACATCAAGGATTGCTGGAAAACGAGTATCGAGCCTTACCTGGATCACCGTTACCTGAACGAGACCTTGCCTCCGATGAATACGACAGCAGAGAACATGGTGGTCTGGTTGTTTGAGAAAATGGAGGAGGCCCTCCGCAGCAGAGAATCCTACGAGCAACAAGGCATGCGAACGGAGTTTGTTCGCCTGTTCGAGACGCCGACCAGCTACGCTGAGGTCAGACGGGAGTGGATGATCCATGAATAATGTGCATGAAACGCCTGTTACGGATTCAAACGGGGGCTCCTCCCCTGCCATGACGGTGGAACGTCCGATTCCCGTGATGGAGATTTTCGGTCCTACCGTTCAAGGCGAAGGCATGGTCGTTGGCCGCAAGACGATGTTCGTTCGGACGGCGGGCTGCGACTATCGCTGTTCCTGGTGCGACTCCGCATTCACGTGGGATGGTTCCGCAAAGGACTCCATCTCTTTGTTGAGTGCTGATGAGATTTGGCAAGAGCTGTACCGGCTGGGCGGAGAACGCTTCGATCACGTCACCCTGTCTGGCGGCAATCCCGCTCTTCTTCCCCAGCTTGGAGCGCTTGTGGATGAGCTGCATCGGTACGGAATTACCGTTGCCGTGGAGACTCAAGGCTCACGCTGGCAGGACTGGCTGAATCATATCGATGAAGTCACCATTTCCCCCAAGCCGCCAAGCTCGGGCATGGATACGGACTGGGGCAAGCTCGACGATATCGTCTCGCGTTTATCCGCCCGTCCGCCCGGCAGAACCTTCAGCCTGAAGGTTGTGGTCTTTGACGATAAGGACTTAACCTACGCGGAAACGGTCCATGAACGATACCCGAACGTACCATTTTACTTGCAGACCGGTAATCCCGATGTAGGCACAGGGGACACGACTTCGCTTGTCTCCCATCTGCTGGACCGGTACGAGTCGCTTGTTGATGCGGTCATGCAATCCGACCGGTTAAACGATGTGCGCGTCTTGCCGCAATTGCACACGCTCGTCTGGGGGAATAAACGCGGCGTATAGCACGGCATCAAGAAATTACCAATGATCTGATGAAGCATGAATGAATATAAATGAAGGAGTTATCATATATGGCTGGAAGACAAAAAGAAGAAATGGAAGACGTTACCCTGCTCGGCAACCAAGGCACGAAATACACGTTCGAGTATGATCCCGGCATTCTGGAGAGCTTTGACAATAAGCATCCCTACCGCGACTATTTCGTCAAATTCAACTGTCCCGAATTTACAAGCTTATGCCCGATCACAGGCCAGCCTGACTTTGCAACCATCTACATCAGTTACATTCCGGATATCAAGATGGTGGAGAGCAAGTCCTTGAAGCTGTACCTGTTCAGCTTCCGCAATCACGGGGACTTTCATGAGGATTGCGTCAATATCATCATGAATGACCTGATCAAGCTGATGGATCCGAGATATATCGAGGTATGGGGCAAATTCACCCCGCGCGGCGGCATTTCCATCGATCCGTACTGCAATTACGGTCGCCCAGGAACCAAATACGAGGAGATCGCCGCGAATCGTCTGATGAACCATGACCTGTACCCCGAAAAGGTGGATAATCGGTAAGAAACCACCTTTATGGCTGCGTCATGATATTTTCCGAGATATTAAGAAAAAGGGATGTCCGCGCATGGCGGGCATCCCTTTTTGTCGTGTCGATCCGTATATCATCCTTGAATTACAGCGGATATTCCATATTCCGAAGACGGTAATGAACACGCCGCTTCTTGTAGAGCATTTTCCCGGCTTCGGCCACATCGCTTATGGTGCCTTTGTTGCTGATCGAACCGAATACGATCCCGGCGATCGGAATCAGCTGAAACAGCTTTTTCATCCCGAAGTTATCGGTATACGACTGGACGACTTCACGCCAGCCCTGCAGCTGCGAGAAGACCTGCTCCGTCGCCTGGACGTCGTCAAAACTGGCAAGCTCCTCAAGCACCGCTTTCTTTCCGACGATGTCGGCGGATGCAAACTGCAGGCATTTCACGATAAACACCCGCTCCCGGGGATCGTTCGGATCATACCCGTAACAAAGGGCCATCTCCTGGAGCACCTTGAGCGATTGACCGAGCACCATGGGCAGATCGGCCGCTATCGTAAATACGCCTCCGATTCCCGTTGCCGCCCCTTGGGCCGCCGCGAATTTGACCCGCTTTACCGTCAGCGTATCCGCTGCCGCATCCATGACCTGGAGCGGCAATTTCGCGGCTGCTGCCAGCGTAAGTCCGGAAGCCACCGCCTGCTCTTCTCCGTTCCCAGCCCCGCCCGACCCCGCCTCGCCGGATTTCGCGGAAGGGTCGTTCACCGCGCCTGAACCATCCAATCCAGCGGTCTGAGCCAGTACGTTCATGACCGACTTCTCGCGAACCAGATGCTTCCCGCCGCTTTGAATAAATCCGCCGACCTCGTTCAAGGCGCTTCCGATTTTCTCTTGAACAGCCTTGGGCGTGAGGCGATCCAGCAGCATAAAGGGAATTCTTCCGAGCTTCTCCCAGAACATGACGTCCTTCTGCTCCTTCTCCCATTTCAAAATCTCTTGAAGCTGCGACTCCAGCTGTTGTCGTGATTCCATCTCTGCCATCCTCACTACTCCTCTATCCGAATTAAACGATCTATGAAGGTTATACGCGTAAAATTGAAGAAAGGCGCAATAAATTTCAAATTGAATCTTACAACAGCATTCGCAAGGCAAACAAAAAAAGAGATCGACCCTGATCCGGCCGATCTCCCTTTGCTTTCGTTAGCCGACATGAAACGGCAGCAACGGATATGAACTTTATTTGCCCAAAAATGCGTTCAGCATCCACGAATGCTTCTGCACATCGCTCACCATACCGGTCAACAGATCAGCAGTTGCATCGTCGCCCTCTTGGTTTGCTGCCTCGATACCGGACTTGAGCTCTCCGGCCACTTTCTCGAAATCCGCAACCAGCTGTCCGACCATCTGCTCGGCCGTGTTTTCATTCGAAACCTCCTGCAGCGTCGTCAGCTTCAAATATTGAGCCATGCTGGCGGCCGGTTTGCCGCCGATGGCCAGCATTCGCTCTGCCAGCTCATCCACATAACCGGCGGCCGTGTTGTACAGCTCCTCGAATTTCTCGTGCAGCACGTAGAACTGAGGGCCTTTCACATACCAATGATAATGGTGCAGCTTCACGCCAAGCACACTCCAGTTGGCTACCTGCGTATTCAGTATCTGTTGAAGTTCATCGGTTGTTCCTTGCGCTTGTTGGGTTAAGTTACTCATCTATATCGTCTCCTTTGATATTGTATTTAGACTTATTCTAATTCCTTGAATTAATCATAACAGATTCCTGTCTCTTTTGCAAAGAAAATCGGAACTTCTCGGATGAAGATAGGATGAAGAAATTACCTCCGATTTATACCTATCCTAAATTATTTTTAAGACCGTCTGCTGTGATGGGCATCATATAGCTTCAGCCCGAAATTTCTAGGATAACCCAAGAATCGTTTTCATTTCCTTCCGTTTTTGCTTCGGGTTCATTACGTATAACGTGTCCCCTGCCTCAATGACGGTGTTTCCTCTCGGCGTGATGATGCGTTTCTTCCGAATAATGGCGGTAAAGAGGATATCGTCCGGCAGATTCAGCTGCTGAATCTCCTTGCCGACGATGGGCATATCCTCATCCACCAGCACGTGGTTGATCTCGGAATCCGTTTTTCCTAGAGCCATCAGCTCCAATAAGGACGGGGCCTTTCCTTTATCTTTCTCCACCAGCGCAAGCCTTTGCGTGAGCGGAGAGATGGTGGTGCCCTGGATCACCGCTGAAGTCAATACAACAAAGAACACGACATTAAAAAACAATTCCCCCTGCCTGATTCCCGACAGTACGGGATATGTAGCCAATACGATCGGTACGGCCCCACGGAGGCCGGCCCATGAAATCAATATTTTCTCGCGGACGGCAAATTTGGCGAACAACAGACTGCTGAACACGCCGATCGGCCTGGCGATGAAGATGAGGATCAGGGACAACAGGAGTCCTTGCCATACGACCTTCGACAGCTCGTTCGGGAAGACAAGCAGCCCGAGCAGCACAAACATCACGATCTGCATCATCCACGCAAAACCTTGATTGAATGCTTGAATCGTCTTACGGTACGTCAGCTCGGTATTGCCAAGCAGCAAGGCCATAACGTATACGGCCAGCAAACCGCTGGCTCCAAGCCATGCGGCGGCGGCATACGTCAGCACGGCAAATCCTAAAGCAGTCACGGGGTATAGCCCCGAAGAATCGAAGTTGATGCGATTGATCACATACACGGCCAGCATGCCGACAAGAATGCCGACCACCAGCCCTAATCCCATCTCCATCACAAACGAAAAAATAAGCCCGAACAAATTTAGGTCCGGATGTTCTATCCATTCGATCAAGGACACGGTAAGAAACACCGCCATCGGGTCATTGCTCCCGGATTCCGCCTCGAGCGTCATTCGAAGCCTTTTCTTCAGATTCGTTCCGCCAAGAACCGAGAATACGGCTGCCGCGTCCGTCGAGCCGACGATAGCGCCGATTAACAGTCCTTCTTTTAAAGAAATATCAAGCACAAATGAGGCGCATAGTCCGATTACAACGGTTGTCAGCAGGACGCCTATCGTGGCAAGCGAAATGGCCGGACTCAGTACCGGCTTGATTTCTTTGAAGTCGGTCTGCATTCCGCCCTGAAACAAAATGACGATCAGTGCAAATATGCCGACCAACTGCGTGAGCTCCGCATTATCGTAATAAATGAAACGGCTGAGAATCATCCCGATCGCGATAAACAGCACCAGAGCGGGCATGCCGAAACGGGAAGAAAACTTGGTGGTCAATACGCCTGTCAGAAGCAAGGCGCCGCACAGCAAAATCATGGAATCAACAAAACTTGGCAAGCTCATCCCTCCGGCGTCAGATTCGTACATTTATTATTACCCGAAAAACACCGCCTTTTCGCACACGCCCAAACCGTAAACGCTTCGATCCAGGGCTGGCTAACTCCGCCAACCGGACAATTCCGAAAAGCCTTAGGAAACGTTTACTGGAAATTCCGTGCCCAATGACTTTATACTAGTAATAACAAGCGACATACATAGGGGAGGCGTCAATCGAGTGAACATTTCTATGATGAAAAGCGATCAACTGCAACAAGCCGTCGAGCTGTCCGACCGTATTTTTCTTAAACAGCCGGAACAGCCTTCCATGGGGGTATCCTTCCCTCCGATATTCTCGCCGGGTATCAGCCATTCCTACGGTGCCTGGGATCAGGACAAACTGGTGTCTTTCATGGGATTCGTGCCGTTTACCATCCAGACTCGCGGTGCCCGATTAAATATTTTCTCCATCGGCTCCGTCTGCACGGACCCCGATTACCGGGGACAACGGCTTGCGGGCAATCTCCTGGAACAGTGCATCCGGCATGGCGAGTCCTCCGGTGCATCCCTCATCCTTATTTCCGGCGGCAGATCCCTGTATACCCGGGCAGGCAGCCGTTTATTCGGCCGGGCACTCCGGTTCCGTCTATCTCCCGCCGTTGTGGAGCCGCTGCGTGCTGCAACGGGAAAAGAAGTGAACATCCGGGCCATGCAGCCGCACGATCTGTTCCAGATCCAAAGACTGATGGAACAACGGGAGGCTGGATATGTTGCAACGGCTTCGGAGCTTAACAAGCTGCTGGATGCAAGCGCATACTCCAACGTGATCCGTCTTAAGCAGCAGGTGCTCGTCGCCGAAGAAGGCGGGGCGTTGACCGCTTTTGCCATCATCGCCGTACCCGGAAACACGATGACGCCTTCCAGGGAGTCCACCCTCGTCGAGTGGGGAGGAAGCCCTGAAGCGGCCGCACTGGTTATAGCCTATGCCATCGCGTCCTTCAGCCTTTCAGAGCTTACGGTTCCGCTGCCTTGGCAGGATAAGGAGCTTGCCGCTTTAATCCAATCTGTCGGTATCCTGCCGGAGTATATTCGCAACGAGGGAACCATTTATTTGGTAAGCGGGCCAGAGCTGCTTCGTCAGCTGGCTCCTCTGCTTCCCGAGGGGTTGATCCAGGCCGACGGCGAACATGGTCCGTACCGTCTTACCCTGAGCCATGAAACGTTGGAGCTGGATGACGAAGGTTTGCTTTCCATCCTGTTCGATCCGGAATCCCCGTATCGGGCTAACGGGAGCGTAACCTTCGATCCTGTCCCTCTCCCTTACGCAACCGGCCTTCAATATATATAATGAAGAACTAAAGGTGCATCTGATCCTTCCCCTACGCAGGGGGGGTATATGCGCCTTTTTTACTTTCACTTGAGATTGAGTAACCTGGAACCTGTTCATCCCAAGCAGAACCAGTCGATACTCGCGTCCCAAGGAGTGGCCGTCCGCCTATTTTCCCAGGATAAGTGCCCTTCCTCTCCGCTTCCACATAGGATGGGGTAACCGATCTGATAGAAAGAGGTGCAAGGCCTTGAGTCATCAACCGAAAAGAGGGCTTCAATCCCAAACAAGCCTCGGTATCCCGGGTCTCATCCCTGGATACCCTTACTATCCTTATCCATACTATCCACCGTTTTATCCGCCGGTCTATCCGTTTCCTCCGTATTACCCGGGGTATCCCGGATTTCCCGGACATGGGCATGGGCATGGGCACGGTCCTTGGCATCCGGGACATGGCCCAGGACCGTGGCATCCGGGCGGACCTGGACATGGCCCCGGTGGACCTGGCGGTCCTGGACATGGGCACGGCCCCGGCGGTCCCGGGTACGGGCCGAGGGGTGCGAGAATGCAGCGCAACAAGCGTTAAACACGATTTCAAGCAAGCCCTGTGAAGCCGGATTGTCGCCGCAAACAAACCGCCCGGAAGAATCCGGGCGGTTTGTTCATCGTTCATGATGCATATGAGAATAACCCTTATCGTCTCTTCGTGGTTTCTTCACGATCCGGGCTAACAATGTTAGGACTCACGGCGCCGCCGTTGCCATCGCCATAGCCTTGATACAGGTTAGGGTCCGGCACGGCATCCTCGGTGGCGGCAGCCGCTTCAGAACGCGAATCTACCGGTGCTCCTGTACCGCTGTAGGTACCTTCTTCACGGTAATGGTGTTCATTGAGCGCGCTGTTGCTCCGGAATATATCATATACCTGGCCACCGTTCGACTCATCGGCATCCACCATGACCAGAATATGCCCTTCATCGACGTAGCCCCCATATTCCTCCGCTTGATCTTCCGGAATGCCAAGGCCGATCAGGCCTCCTACCAACCCGCCTGCACCGGCACCCACGGCGGCGCCCGTCAGCGTTGCCGCGATCGGCCCAGCGGCAATGATCGGACCAATGCCCGGAATGGCCAATGCGCCGAGACCTGCGAGCAATCCGGTGACGCCTCCCAGCACGCCGCCGGTAGCCGCTCCGGAGGCCAATCCCTCGGGCGCTTTGGTTCCGGTCTCGTCCTGAATATGGGAAGATTCGCCGCGATCCTTGGCAATGACAGAGATTTCATCGGCTCTGAATCCTTGCTGCTTTAGTTCCTCAATAGCTCGGGTTGCTTCCTGCTCCGTCCGAAAAGCTCCTACAATTTTCTGAGTCATATGAATTCCTCCTATTTGGTCATTTTCGGTTATCGCTGTACATCCCTAAATTAAACGCCAGCCGCCATAATCAAACAAGGAAACCGAAATGACCGCTTGTAAAGAAACCCGTCGCAGAGCCGAAACTTCCACATATCGCCATGGAATGATACTGGTAATATATAACTCCATGAACATTCATGTTAATATAGCAAGTAAGCACGTGTGCCTTAAAAATTGAATAGGTTGGTGATTCCATGAACTGGTTCAAGCCTTTCGAGGACGATCTTGCCGCCGCTTTCTCGGCCTGCGAAGCAAGGCTGTCCGAATTCCCTGCTCCCCTGAACCAAATCGGTCTTTCATACCTCAGAAAGTTTGACGTCTTCGAGCAGGACAGTTCCAAAAATTACATCTGCTATCTGCTTCCCTTCTGGATGAAAGAACGGACCGCACTTCCCGCCGAGATATACCGTGATCTCTCCACCGCTAACATTATCGGCATGTTATACTACTTCATTCAAGACGACATCATGGACTCGCCTCATGACGGCCAGTCCTCCATCGATCCGAAACACCATCTCGCGCTTGCCAACCTGCTGTATTACGAATTTCTCACATCCTATCAACCTTACTTCCCGGCAAATTCAGAATTCTGGTATTATTTCAAACACTATACGCACGAATGGTCGGAAGGCGTCATCCATGAAAACCGGGAGGATTACTTTAAGCACGACAGGACCATGGTTGCCAAAAAAGCGGCTCCCGTAAAGCTGGGAAGCACTGCCGCACTGCTTCTATCGGATCAAGCAGACCTTATTTCACGAACGAACGACGTGATGAATCATGTGCTGCTTACCTTGCAGATGATGGACGATTGGACCGATTGGAAGCAGGATCTTGCGGATGGCAGCTACAACTGCCTGCTCTCCCTCATTAAATCGGAACGGGGACAACCGCAGGACGCTGTTCTAACGATATCCGAAGTACAGGAAGCCATCTTTATCAACAACATGCTGAAGCCTTATGCAGAAATTGCTGCTGTCACCCATGCCCATCTCTTATCGGTAGATATAGAGGCTCCGCATCTGATTTCCTTCCATCAAACGATGGTGGATGAACTTCAGAACGAAGCGAATCATATCGAAAACAGCAAAAAAACCTTGTCTTTTGGCGGGTTAAATTACCATTTGTCTATTCTAAACAAAAATAATAGATTTTATATTTGTTCCATGGTATTCTTTAAGAGTAAAAAATAACCAATTTATTTGAAAGGGTGATTCTTATGACGACAGAAGCCATCTTTCAAACACAATTGATTCAAAAAGCCTGGGAGGATCCTAGCTTTAAGGCAAAACTGCTCAGCGATCCAAAGTCCGCGATCAAGGAAGTTCTTGGTGTACGGATTCCCGACCACATCGAGATTCGAACGCTTGAAGAGAATCCGGGCGAGCTGTATCTGGTCATCCCTCCGAATCCGACTAGCGTGATCAAATCGGAAGCCAAGGAAAGAGCCATCTGGTAAAGACTACATAACAGCCTGGACATTTCATAAATAGATGAATAGGTAAAAAGAGTGGGGACGGTAACCGTCATCGCTCCCGCAGCTTAGCGAATCATTCGCAAGCCGCGGGAAGCGTAATGACGGCATCGGTCCCCACTCCTATTTTGCTCGTAAAATAAATGTCCCCGTCCATGGCTTCTATAATTCGGAAGGTCACCATCAAGCCAAGGCCCGTCCCCTTCGTTTTGTTCGAGAAATAGGGCTCTCCCAGACGTGCCAGCACCTCCGGTCCCATCCCCTCGCCATTATCCACCACATGAATAAACACCTGGCCTTGCTGTCGGTAGCAGCGGATATGAACCAGCCCATCGTCGCCCAGCGCCTCAATGCTGTTCTTTACGATGTTAATAAAGGCCTGCTTGAATTTCGAGGAATTGCCCCGAATCGTAATATCCTCCGGAATATCGACGGTAATTCTGCCTCCTTGCAGATGGGCAAGCGGGCCGAGTATGCCTTCGATATGCTTGAACTCCTCGGATATCCTCAGCACCGTGTCTTTGCCGAATTCCGGTTTGGCAAAGGTTAAAAAATCCGTAATGATGCCCGAGGCACGGTCCAGCTCTACCAAGGCCAGATCCAGATACTCCCGTTCGGTGGACTGGGCTTTTCCGGTGAGGAGCTGCAGGAATCCCCGCGTCACTTGCAGCGGGTTGCGAACCTCATGCGCGACCGATGCCGCAAGCTCACTGATGATCTCCATCTTCTCCGAACGCTGCAGCTCATTGTTGAACATCTCAAGCTCTTTGGAGTATTGAAGCATCTGTTCGTGATTTTTGGCAAAATGCCGTCCGAGAATAACGATCAGCGCAATGATGAAGCTGACGATGCCCCATTTCCAGAGGAACAGATTGTAGCTGCCCCGGGTCAGGAAAAACTGCAGCAGCTCGCCCAAACCCACAATGGCAAACACCGCAAAGCCAGCGTTGAAAATAACGGCGTCCTTATTTCCCTTAACGGCATAGTACATCGAGCTGCCGACCAGCAGTACGAATTGAACAATCATGCCAAAACCCAGGACCTGAACGGAGAAGAAATAATACAGGTCGAACCATTGATTAGAGGCCCATTGATTGAAGATCAGGAACAGGCCGCAAAAGAGCGAATAGAATACCTGGAACTTCCGAAGTTTGCGCAGTACGCCCCTCCAGCCGGGACCGAAGATTTTTTCAAAAAAGAGACTGAACGAAGGAAGTAAAATAAATAATGAAATGTCATATAACTGAGTATATAAATTTCCATATTCATCAAAAATCGTATAAAGAAACGGGGAGTATGTAAATACCAGTACGCCAACGGATAAAATAATAAACGATAATGACAGGACGGTAATCAAATATTTTCTGTTCAGGAACACGGCGCAGATCAGCATCACCAATGCAATAAAAATAAAGGCGCTCCCGAGGATGATATCCACCAGATTCGACTTCACGAACTGGTTCAACAGATCATGATAGTTGCCGACCAGTATTTTCCCTTCCATCGTCACATGATCTCGCGCGGTTTCCAGCCAGATGTACAGATCCTTCCCGAGTAAGTCCTGGTGAAGGGGAAGCAAAATGTAGTTCAGCTCATAATTGTACGTACGGGTAGATTCGTAAATCTTCTCATGGTCCGCATATACCGCAACCTGCTGTCCGTGCAGCTTGTCAATTAAAATGCCGGGGGATGCCGATGATATTTCGGGAATCTTCATTTGAATCCATGCGGATGCCTTGGCATGCGGCTTGGAAGGCGTCGAAGCTCCGGTCGAAGTTACCAGCCAGTCATCCCTGTGGGCCGGTACGCTGTCCGGTACCCCACGGGTTTCGGACCAAAGGATTCTCCACTCCTTAATCGCTGCCCGAGCTGCCGTTTCTTCGGTGGCAAAGACAAGCCCGGGTAACCCCTGGCTAAAAGCTATAACGATGATCAGGAACACAGCGATTCTCCATCCAGACCTCATGGACGCACCTCAAACATTATAATGGGTGATTCTCTTACTGTGTTATTCGCTGCGACAAAACCTTCCACCTTCTAATTTTCGGAAAAATGATAAAATTTTCTATTATTGATATAACAAAGAGAGATGCACGCGGCATCTCTCTTGATTGGAAATCTAAACTTCCACTGAATCAGGAACGGACGGAAAGCGAATGATCGCCTCGGTACCGCTTCCTTTTTCACTGATAAAATGAATGGTTCCTCGCATCGCTTCGATGATCCGGAAGGTGACCATCAGGCCAAGCCCCGTCCCTTTCGACTTATTCGAGAAATACGCCTCGCCCAGCCTCTCCAGATCCCCAGCTTCTATTCCAATGCCGTCATCTTGGATGTGAATCACGACTTCATCAGATTCGGCATAGGCCCAGATACGAATAGTCCCTTCTCCATCCAGTGCCTCGATGCTGTTCTTGACGATATTAATCATCGCTTGCTTCAGTTTGGATGAATTGCCGGTGATGTATAATTCCTTGGCGTCATCCAGTTCGATCGTGCCCCCGCTCAGATTCGCAAGCGGCAGCAGAATGCCTTTCACATGCTTCAGCTCCTCATACACGTTCAGCCTGATCTCATGCTCCAATTCAGGCTTGGCAAACGTGAGGAAATCCGTGATGATCCCGGAAGCCCGGTCCAGTTCTTTCAGCGCCAAGCCAAAATACTCCTTTTCCGTCTGCTTGGAGTTCTCGGACAGAAGCTGCATGAAGCCGCGCGTCACTTGCAGCGGATTTCGAACCTCGTGCGCAACCGAAGCGGCGAGTTCGCTGATGATCTCCATTTTCTCCGATCGCTGAAGTTCGTGATTAAACATCTCCAGCTCCCGGGAATATTGCAGCACTTGCTCATGGCTTCGGGCGAATTTACGGCCCAGCAATATGATCAGGGAGACGATCAGGCCGATAACGCCCCATTTCCACAGAAAGAGCTCATAATGCCCGTCATGGTAATAGAAGGCCAGCATATCTCCGAGCGTCGCTATCGCCATCATGCCGAAGCCGGCTGTAAAAATATAAGCGTCCTTGTTACGCTTGGCAGCGTACAGAATCGTGGTACCGATCAGCAGCACCATCTGCAGGATAATCAGGACGCCGAGAATCTTCACGGAGAAGAAATAGTACATATCATAAAACGAATGATGGCTCAGAACATGTACCGCAAGGAAGACCAGGCAGATCCCGGAGTAGGCCATCTGAATTCTTCGGCCGTAGCGAATGAGCCGGTAGGGACCGGGTCCGTAGATTTTCTCGAAATAGAAATACAGCGCCGGCAAAACGGTGAAAAGCGAAATATCAAATACCGAGACCCATACACTGCCGAGTTCGCCATAAAAGGTGTACAGGAACGGCGAGTACGTAATTAGCAAGGCTCCGCTTGCCAGAATGATCACGCTCAGGGACAGCCAGCTGGATACCGTATGCTTCGGAAGGAACAAGCAGCAGAAGAACATGACCACCGCAATAAACAAAAAGGAGCTGCCTAATATAAAATCCTCCAGATCCTTCTTGATAAAACCTCTACGCAGATCATCATACTCGCCGAGCATGATCTCGCTATCGATGCCTAACGTCATATCGCTAGAACCGTTTGTCCATATATAAACGGTTTTGCCGGCATCATCAGGATGAAAAGGAAGCAGCAGCGAATGATTCGTATACATATAGTCCCGCTTGGCTTCATACACCGGTTCGTCGTTCAAGAAAGCCAGAACATCCTGCCCCTTGATCCGGTCAATCATAATGGCCGATTGTTTCCAAGGAAGGTCAGGCAGGGTAAAACGATTCCATGCTGAAGATACCCCATCTGACTTTGGGGGTTCTTTGTTCTCTGGTGTCCCTGTCAGCCAACCGCTTGAATTCCGAATGCCGGCTGGCGAAACAACCTCCTGTTGTTCGTTATCCCACATAAACTGCCAATCAGGTATCACGGTATGAGCACGCTCAGCATCCGATTGTCCCGGTGATATAATCGATATAATCAGCAGCAGCGGCACGACCAGCAGAAGCAGGAATATGGATTTGGGCATATCCTTCATCTAGTCAGCACCTCTAACCGTTATTGTCAATATAAATCCGTATTCTTCTCCATCCTTTGCCGATTCGACAAACTTCGTGTTCATTTACAATCAATATAACATGAAATGCCAGGTATCGTTTGTAAAATTTTATTTACGTTCATTGCGACAACCGGCCGAAAAGCAAGAATGGCGGTGCAAGGATCATATCCTTGAGCACCGCCATTTCTTCATTTGGCATGTTTTTCATCTGACAAACCTTACTTCTATTGAGCACGCCTGCTTACAGCACAATGACTAATGCTTCTAATGCGTAGAGTTTGAAGCAAGCCCGACTTTATCGACCATCCGCTGGCTTTCGTCGTTCAACCCTATGAGCGTAAGGTCTTTCCCCGCTTCCTTGTACTTATGCCATACCTTCGAAATGGCATTCGTGGCTGACTGATCCCATACATGGGATTTGGAAAAATCAATCACGACATGTTCCGGATCATCGTTCACGTCAAACAGATTTACAAAATACATCATCGTTCCGAAAAACAGCTGTCCCCGGATTTCATATACCTTGGTGCCGTTCGGCTGCATATGGGGCACGGCGTGAATTTTGGCCATCTTCCACCCGAAATTCAGGGCGCTTAAGATAATCCCGATCATGACCCCGATGGCCAGATTATGAGTCGCTACCACAATAATGACCGTTGCCAGCATGACGATGGCATCGCCTAACGGCACGCGGTGAAGCGTGCGAAGCGATCCCCATTCAAACGTGCCGATCGAAACCATAAACATGACCCCGACAAGCGCCGCCATCGGAATCTGTTTCACGACATCCCCGAGCACAATGATGAGGAACAGCAGAAACACGCCGGAAACCAAGGTGGATAACCGGGTTCGCCCTCCCGATTTCACATTAATCACCGTCTGTCCGATCATGGCGCAGCCCGCCATGCCGCCAAAGAATCCGGTGATCACGTTGGAAACGCCCTGACCGCGGATTTCCCGGTTCTTGTCGCTGCCCGTCTCGGTCATCTCATCCACCAGCGACGCGGTAAGCAGCGATTCCGTCATCCCGACGACAGCAAGAGCCAGGGAAATAGGCAATATCGTCATGATCATGTCCAAACTCACGGTTACATTCGGAATGTGGAAGAACGGCAGTGCCTGGGTGATGTTGCCCATGTCCCCGACCGTTTGCACCGGGGCCTTGAACCAAACCGCAACGATCGTCATCACGATGATTGCAACGAGTGCCGATGGAATCGCTTTGGTTACCAGCGGCAATAAATAAATGATCAGCAGCGTGCCGATCACCATCAAGTACATCGGCCACGATTCGCCCTTGAAATTCGGAAGCTGGGCCAGAAAAATGATGATGGCCAGGGAATTCACAAAGCCGGTGATGACCGGCTGGGGAACAAACGTGATAAAACGTCCGAACTTGAGCGCTCCCATCAACATTTGCAAGATTCCTGTCAGAATCGTTGCCGCATACAAATACTCGATCCCGTGCATAGCCACAAGCGGTCCCATCAATGACGCCATGGCCCCTGTCGCCGCCGAGATCATGCCGGGACGGCCGCCGAAAAACGAAATGCTGACGGCAATCACGAAGGACGCATAGAGTCCCACCATCGGATCAACGCCTGCCATGATGGAGAAGGCGATCGCTTCCGGGATGAGAGCGAACGCTACCGTCAGACCCGATAAAATATCTTTGCGCGAGTTGCCAAAGAAGCCTTGTCTAATCCATTGAAACAAAGTCCTGATCACTTCCTGTTCTGTTGTTAGTTGTTGACAATCCACTCTCAGAATTGTCCCGGTCCGTTAGTCGCTTTTTCGATTATAACGGGATCATTTTAAAATTTCATTGTTCAATTTAAGGGAAATCATCCACGAAATCATTCATTTTCTCTCATTTATCCTGTGTTTCGTCTATTTTTCTTATTTGAAAATTTTCATAATACGTCAACCGACAGGGAAAGATAGAGCTTGCTTGGTTTATCATAACCTGAATGTTTCGGGATTCATTCTTGATTCAGCGGGTAAAGTCGAAGTATAGAAACCTATTGTAATTGAAATCAAGGAAGGAGATGGACACCATGCGAGACGAAAACAATCGGAATACGCTGGCAGATTTGACATATTTGGAATTCGAGGCCAAACGGAAAGTCGAGGATACGGATTTGATTCCGCAAGACGATCTGAGAGACGTCAACACCTATACGGAGCAGAGCCTAAGCAGCGAAGACGCGGATCATATCGCGTACGATCAGAATGAAGCGGCTCCTGCGGATGCAAAACCGGAGGAGCGGATGAACCCCGATCACAGCGCCATCGATGCATGGGAAGCTACCAGCGCCGATCCGGATCAGCGGACCCTTGCCGATGAGCGGTTAACCTTGTCATCCGATGCCGGAGAAGCCGACGAGGTGCGGCTGGACCGCACCGCCGACGAAACGGTTATTCGCGATGTCGCGGATGATGCGACGGACCCGGAATGGCGGGCCATCGAGGGTGAGCCTCCAACTCGTCCGGGTGACGAGGTCATCGCCGAGTATACCGGCGATACGGAGCAGAGAGTCGCAGCCGACGCAGCGTTGTCAGGCAGCGGTACCGCCTTTTTGAATCAGGACATTTTTATGAATTACCCTTCGGGTGAAGAGGAGTATACGCCCTTGGAGGATGTGCCGGACGCGGACGCGATTGCGGCCAACAGCCCCGTGGATCCCGCCGCGCCTCCGACGGAACAGATGCACGGAACCGATCTGCTGAACGGCAGCAATGGCGAGGACGACTAAAACCTGCAAGACCCGCCTCTCCTTAAAGGAAGGCGGGTCTTATACTAGCATCTGTACGATCCCTCTATTTTCCGAATATGATATCCAGCCAGCCAAGAAATGACATCCACAGCAGGATGCCGATCAGGGTCCCCCATATGAGTGCCGTTAATATGTTGCCCTTTCTTTCCATGCCTACGCCTCCCATACAACCATCTTTATAGTAAAACAGTATGGGTCAAGCTATCAGTTCTTATACCAGCCGTTCATTTCAAAGATTCGATTTCATAGGAGGAACAGCCGATGAAGAAACAACCTGACGAGAAGCACCGTTTAGTGACCGAACGCGACATCGATGAGGAATTCGGCCTGTTTGTCGAGGATTCCTATCCGGACAGCATTCCGATACCCGACAGCATCAAACACGAGAAGCCGGATGGCAGTGATACGAGTAACCGCGGAAATCCTCCGTCATCCTAAACAACACCGGGCAGGAATCGTGGACCTCTTCTTTCACCCATGCCATACCTTCCAACATACACTACACCATACGACCCTGGAAGGATGATGCCTCATATGAAAGGATTGCCGATCCATCCCTGCAGACATAAGATCACCCTGCAGCAGCGACTAGCCTCGTTGACCGGACATCTGGTGGAAATCAACGCGCCGAACACCGGATTGGAACCCGGACGGCTGCAGCGGGTATTCCCGAAAAATTTCATCAAGGTGCAGGGCGAGCTTTTTGTGCCGTCCAGTCTCAACTCGGTTCGGGTATTCGATGTCAAGCCGCCGGGCAAAACGGTGCGGGTTGGGGTGCGGACCACTTTCCCAACCCGCGGCGCCTTTGACCGGATCCGGCTTGTCAGAATCGGAGCCGATTTCATCGAATTGCTTGCCAAGGACAAGAACCGTTCGCGGATTCTGCTTCCTCTAAACAAAGTGGAGGGCATATTTCCTGTCAAGTAGTGACGTACAATGCTCTCCATTTCCTGAAGCTTCCGGACTTGTACAGGTTCGGGAGCTTATTTTTTGCATTCTGAGCCGCTGGCCTTGATTCATTAATCGCAAGGAAAACATCCTCTACACGCGGTCGGTCTTCTATGACGTTACGTCGATACGTTTTCCTTAATATATACTCCGCTATTTCGATTTTCAGTACTTGTCCAACCTGTGATAAAATATGATACAGATTACATGCTTAAGACCTGATAAGGCAAAGCACAGGAGGAGTCAATGATGTTGAAACGCAGAACACGCTGGATGCCGGCCCTACTCGTCATCCTTGCGCTGCTGTTCGTGATGACGGCATGCGGCCAGAATGACAAGGAAACCGAAAGCGGCGCAGGCGGCGGAACAGGTTCGACGAACGGCGCCGCGGCGCCCGAAGCGGAACCGCCGAAGGAAGCCGAGGTCAAGCAGAACGTGCCGGACCCGAACGCCAGCCACCCCATCGTCACGATTGAAATGGAGAACGGCAAAACGATAAAGCTTGAGCTTTACCCGGAGGTTGCGCCGAATACGGTGAACAATTTCATCTCTCTGGTGGAACAAGGGTTTTACGATGGCACAGGCTTTCACCGCGTCATCCCCGGCTTCATGATTCAAGGAGGCGATCCTGACGGAAACGGCACGGGGGGACCCGGCTACGCGATCGCCGGAGAATTTACGTCCAACGGGTTTCAGAATGACCTGAAGCATACGACAGGTGTATTATCCATGGCGCGGGCGCAGGATCCAAACTCCGCCGGGTCGCAATTCTTCATTATGGTCGCGGACGCGCCTTCGCTGGATGCCCAGTACGCCTCCTTCGGTAAGGTCATCGAAGGCATGGAAACGGCTGAGGAAATCGTGGGCTTGGAGCGGGATCAGATGGACAAGCCGCTTGAAGTGCCCGTCATGAAGAAAGTGACGGTCGATACGCTCGGGAAGGATTATCCGGATCCCGAAAAGCAGGAATAGCTTTTTGGGGATAATCGCTGCTGTCAGCGAACCATTTTCCTTCCTCGCTTGTGAATGAGCACAGAATCCGGACGGCTTACCAAACAACATGCGAAAGAGGACCGACGCACGCTTGAAATATAGCTGCGTTCCGGTCCTCTTTTTTTTATACGTTACAGCAGGGTATGGCCATTACGGACGGGCCGGCTTCTCGATCACGTAAAGACAGGTGCTGTCCGGCAAAGTTACCGCCTTCCCATCCTCATCCATGAATTCGATGCGGTCAGCCAATGCCTCGGCATATCCTTCCTGCAGATAATGCTGCTGCACGCGGATCAGCGCTTCGGGACCCAGCGTTTTGCGGATGCATTCCGCAAACTGCGCAGGCGTGAAATATCCGAACTGCTCCTGCACTTCATGAACATACGCTTCGGCACCCCAAGTATAGGTATACAGAAACTCCATCGCATCGTTGACAGGCATGCGCACCTCCGCGTCAGCCAGCTGCTCGTAGGATATGACCCGGCCTTTGAAATCCGAGGCATACCGGTTAAGCCATTCCATGCCGTCGGCCTCATGGAAACGGATCCTTCTCCAGGTATCCTCGGGCTCGGTCATGATCCCGTCACGGATAATAATGCGGCCCCCGGGTGCAAGCACTTCATAGGCACTGAGCAAAGCTGCCTCCACGGTCGCCGTATTGAAACGCGAACCGTCCGTCTCAATGTACGAATACAACTCGTGCAATATCGAGGAGAAGATGACCGTATCGACGCTTCCGGGCTTCACATAGTCCCTGAGATTCAGCGCGTCCCCCTTCAGAACTTCCCATGCTTTGTGCTCCAAGCGTTTGCGTTTCTCCAGCGCTTCGATCACGTTCGAGGAGATATCGATCCCGACGGGACGCGCATGCGGGAGCCGTTCTTCGATCAAGTCAAGCAGCACGCCGCCTCCGGGACCGATATCCAGCACCGCCGTTCCCGTGATATAATCCAGAATCACTTTCTTGTAATCTCCCGTGCTGTTCATATCGTTTAAATAACTCTCTTCGTTATGAAACCGGTCATAAGCATCCCGCCTCAAGCCAAACAGATCGAATAGCAGCAGAACCGCCTTCTCGTAGAGCGGGGATTTCTCCGCCTCGATGCAAAATTCAATTAATTTCTCCGCGGCCTGCGAGAATTCGAAGGTAAAGAATACCGTATCCTGCAGCTCCGGCTTTCGTTCGATGCGGTGGCGCAGATGCGGATTGGCAATCGCCTGCCCGCGAAGGCAAGCCTCCCAATCCGTCTGGCGCAAATATTGCTCGATCATTCTTTTCTTGTACACGTTCAGCTTCTTGACGCCTTTGTAATCGTAATACATATCGTTCATCAGCGGCTCAAAGCTCAGGTGGCTCACCGAATCCGAAGACAATCGATCCTCCGGGCTCTGCTCCTCCGAATGGAGAGCCAGCAGCAGAACCTTCACGAACTCTTCCAACGAGAAATCCTGCAGGGCCGCTTCCACATACCAAAGCGTCATGTCCTGAAACCCATGCAGGGCAGCAGGCAGATCCGTCTGCTCCCGAATCTCCTGAAACTGCCTGTCGAAATCTTCCCCCCGGGCAATGGAAGCGGTCCGAAGGCGGCGCAGCCTTTCCTCGTAAGTCCAACGATCCGGGACGCTCCCTTCGGCAAGCTTGCGAATCAGCTGTTTGATTTCTTCCTCAACGGAATGCCAAAGCTCCTCCGATACGGCAGCAATGATGCAGTGATTCAAAGGGATCAGCAGCCGGATCAGCTCATCTTCGGTCAACCGTCCTTCCTCCATAAGCTTAATCAGCGGCAGGTTCTCCTCGAAGGCGACTTCCCCCCGGATGTGTTGCCCGAGCAGTCCATGGGTAAGTATGAGAGTATGTACCATCTCTTCGTGCGGTGACAGGGTTCCCCTGCCTTGCCGGATATGTCTTTCATACAGCTGCGCGGACCCGATATTATGCAGGAACAAATGGATGCCCGACTGCTGCCAGCGCAGGCGATCCCTCATCGTTCCGCCCTTGGCCGTTTCCGCCCACACCAGGACTTCTTCCAGCAGCTCTTTGATCCAATAGGAAACAGGCAGCGAATCCAGTATCTTCAATGTGCGTTCTACATAATCCAGCACGGGGTTGGCGTGGGCCAATTGCCCGATGGACGTGATCCGTTCCAGATTGACGATTCGTTCCTCGGCCGATATCAGCTTCATTAGCCATGGATGCGTTCCCGCAGCCGATTCATCCCCCTGACGAAACGCGGTTATGATATTCAGCGTTTGCAGCATAGGTTGTTCCTCCATCCTGTAATAAAAATGAACAAGTTTATCTTGGTTTCGCTGCTACGATTATAACAAATTGTTAAGGGTGGATCGCGGACATTTGGTAGTTGCGGATGGTACAGGGTATACTGGTCAACGAAACCATATTTTTTATCAATATGAAGGAGTGAATGTACATGAGCCTGAAAAATAAAACAGCCCTCATCACGGGTGCAGGCAAAGGGATTGGGCGCGCCCTGGCCATCGCACTTGCCAAGGAAGGCGTGCACGTTGGACTCGTCGCCCGTACGGCAGCAGACCTGGAGCCGCTGAGCGCCCTGGTTGCCGAGCAGTATGGTGTCAGAGCCGTCGCGGCGGTGGCCGACGTTTCCGTGCAGAGCGAGGCAGAGGCTGCTTTCGCAGCGGTAAACATGGAGCTGGGCTCGGTGGACATTCTGATCAACAACGCGGGCATCGCCCAGTTCGGCAACCTGCTGGAAATGGAACCGGAAGCCTGGAAGCGTATCGTCGACGTGAATCTGATGGGGACGTACTATATGACGCGTGCAGCGCTGCCCGGCATGATCGAGCATAACCAAGGAGACATCATCAACATCTCTTCTACCGCCGGAGAACGCGGCTTCGCCACGGGCTCAGCCTATAACGCTTCGAAATTTGCCGTGATGGGACTGACCGAAGCC
The DNA here is from genome assembly GCF_000204455.1 of Paenibacillus sp. HGF5. Taxonomy (NCBI): domain Bacteria; kingdom Bacillati; phylum Bacillota; class Bacilli; order Caryophanales; family Paenibacillaceae; genus Paenibacillus; species Paenibacillus sp. HGF5. Next base: position 105,099 of record NZ_AEXS01000067.1, read on the forward strand.
GTGCTGCAGGAGGTCCGCAAGCACAACATCCGCGTGACGGCGCTGACTCCGAGCACCGTGAACACGGATCTCGCCGTCAATGCCGGCCTGAAGATCGGGGACGAGGACCGGATGATGCAGCCGGAAGACGTAGCCGAGCTTGTGCTGGCGGCGCTCAAGCTGCCGCAGCGGGTATTCGTCAAATCCGCCGGGATTTGGACAACCAACCCGCAATAAGGACGCGTCGACAGACGCTCCCATTGCAATAACCAATTCAAGGGTGTTCTTTGGTCTGGGGCCAAGGAACACCCTTTTTGCATGCAGCTTGCGTGTAATGCGATGGTTTGCGCCAGCGAATCCTGCGCAACCCTTCCCCCAAGGCAAGGTTCCGATGAAGTCAAGAACGTTTCGCTTAATGGCCCGGCAAGATGCGCGTGCTTTGTTCTTTTTTCCATGCGGAATCAAGTGTCAACAATCCGTTGTCATGATATAATGGCATGGCGTCATACGCACAGCCAGACCATTACCAAGCTATACTCATGGAAAGAAGATGACAACAGCATGATCGCCGACATTTTACTTGAAGTGGTACTTCCCATCTTTGTCCTGATAGGCTTCGGCATTATTATGCAATATGCCTTTAAGCTCGATTTGTACACACTCGCCAAAATCAACTTTTACTACATTACGCCTGCAGCCGTATTTATGAGTATGTACGAATCCAAGATGTCACCGCAGCTTCTGGGCATGGTGGCGTTATTTTATGCGCTTTATATCGGCGTCCTCTACTTGATCAGCATGCTGGTTGCCAGACAGCGCAAGTTCAACCGGGGGATGAGAGCCGCATTTACCAACAGCCTCCTGCTGGATAATTCGGGAAACTACGGCCTTCCGATCAATGATCTGGCCTTCAAGGGAGATCCGATGGCCGGCTCGGTGCAAGCGCTGATCATGTCTTTTCAAAGCCTCCTTACGTTTACGTACGGAGTTATTTCCATTCAGGGAGCCAAGACGGAGGGATTATACAAACAGGCCATGATCGGATTTCTGAAAATGCCCGTCCCCTATGCCCTCGTCATCGGCATTGCGCTGCATGCCCTGGCCTTGCCGCTTCCGGTCTTTATCTCGCAGCCGCTGACCTATGCGGACCAGTCCATGGTGGCGATCGCCCTGCTGACGCTCGGGGCACAGATCATTAAATATCCGCTGCGCCTGCGCCGGCTCGATGTTTACCTGAGCGTCCTGCTCCGTCTCTTGGTCGCGCCGGCTATCGGCATTCTGATCGTGCTGCTGCTCGGGCTAAAAGGCGTTCCGGCGCAAGCGCTCATCATCGCTTCCGGCATGCCCGTTGGCGTCAATTCGTCCATCCTGGCGGAAGAATATCAGAATGAGCCTGATTTTGCTGCACAAACTGTCCTTATATCGACCATACTAAACGTAATTACGATTACCGGCCTTATCACCCTGGCCAAATTCATAGCCTAAAGACTAACTCTACTCAGCTAGGAGGAATTACATATGAATTTTGATCTTGCGATTGACCGCACCTGCACCAACTGTCAGAAATGGGACAATGTCCCCACCGTCTTCGGCGTGCCGGACGCGCTTCCGATGTGGGTGGCCGACATGGATTTTGCCGCGCCGCCCGCCGTTGTAGAGGCGCTGCATAAACGGGTGGAGCATGGCGTATTCGGCTATACGTTCCCGTCCGACTCTTACCGTGAAGCGATTAGCGACTGGATGAAGAAACGCCACAGCTGGAGCATACAGCAGGAGTGGATTCAATTCTGTCCGGGCGTTGTTCCGGCTCTCAGCCTTATCGTGGATGCGTTCACCGAGCCGGGCGATCAAGTCGTTATCCAGACGCCGGTCTATCCGCCGTTCTACAGCGTCGTTCAAGAACATGGCCGCGAGTTGGTGCATAATCCGCTTCTTCTTAGCGAAGAGGGGGATTACACGATGGATTTCGAGGACCTGGAGAAGAGCTTTTCCACCGGCCATGTCAAAATGATCATTCTGTGCAGTCCGCACAATCCGGTGGGCCGGGTGTGGAGCCGAGCGGAGCTGGATCGTCTGGCTTCCCTCTGCCAGCAATACGACGTGCTTGTCGTATCGGATGAAATCCATGCAGATTTGGTGTTTGAACCCGGCGCGCACACGCCGTTCGCCGCGCTGTCCGACGATGCCGCCGAGCGTTCCATCATCTGTACCGCGCCTAGCAAGACGTTTAATATCGCCGGCCTGAACACGGCGAACATCATCATCCCGAATGCGCAGCTGCGCAGCAAATTCCGCAAAATATTGAACCGTTACGCCATCGGCTCCATTACGCCGATGGGTGCGGCCGCCACCGAGGCTGCTTACCGTGAGGGCGAACCGTGGCTGGATGAGCTTCTGGTTTATATCCGCGGGAACATGGAGCTGGTAGCCCAATATGCACAGGAACATCTGCCCGAGCTGAAGGTGGTTATGCCGGAAGCCACCTACCTGCTGTGGATTGATTTCCGCGGCATGGGCATGTCCCACGAAGAGCTAAACCGCTTCCTCGTCCAAGAAGCGAAGCTCGGTTTGAACAGCGGCGCAGCCTTCGGCAAGGAAGGCGAAGGCTTCATGCGCATGAACCTGGCCTGCACGCGCGCCACCGTTCAGGAGGCGTTGTCCCGCCTGAGCAAAGCTGTCGGGGAATGGCGGAAGGCATAAGAACATACAAGATCCGGAATGAAATAATAAACGGAGTCAAGCCCATGGCTGACTCCGTTTATTTTTTATTTTACGATAACGAAACTTTAGATAATCATCTAAAATAATAATTGACCATCATCTAACAATTGTGTTTTACTTCTATCTAGAAAGGTGGTTAGATAATGATCATACAAGAAAACGCTCGAGTGATTCGTTATCGGGATCTGTCATCCCAAAAGGAGTATCTGAAGTTAATGATGGCCAATGCCGTGAACCGGTTCGGCGATTCCATCGACATGATTGCTTTTTCCTTGATGGTATACCAGCTTACCGGTTCCGCCTCATGGGTAGCCGTCATTTTCGGCATCAATGCACTCCCTTCCATCCTGTTTCAGCCCTTTGCAGGCGCCATCGTTGAAAGACTTCACAAGAAAACCATCATGATCCTTGCGGATATCGGACGTGGAGTGACTGTAGGCGTCACTGCCGTCCTGCTTATGCTTGATCTGCTTCAGCCCTGGATTCTGCTTGTACTTACGTTCATCAATTCCACGCTGGAATCCCTTCGTATTCCCGCCGGGTTAGCCATCATTCCCCAAGTGCTTGATAAAGCCTTATATACCCATGGTATATCCTTAAATTCAACCATCAAGAAAATCGTGGAGTTAGCCGGTCTTGGCGCTGCCGCAGCCATCATCGGATTATTCGGCCTTGGAGTGGCTATTATGATCGACGCCGTCACCTTTTTACTGTCCGCCCTCTTCATTCTGGGCATCAACAGCAAGGAAACATGGCAGCGGAGCCCGATTCGGCCGGATCTGAAAAGCTATCTCCATGCGCTGGCCGAGGGATTCATCTATCTAAGAAAGGCAAAAGTCGTATTCGCCGTCTGCATATTAGGCGGCATCATGGGCATCTTCCTGATTCCCATTAACTCCATGATGGCTCCATACACGACGGGAGTATTAGGACTGTCCGCCAATGGGTTGTCCGTTGCGGGCATTTCCTCAACGATCGGTCTTGGCATCGGTGCCTTCTTGTTCCCTTACATAAGAAAACATTTCTCTGCCCACATTCTGTTCATCACTGGCGGGACGTTCATTGGAATTTGTTATCTGGTATGGTTCTGGATATCGCACTATTCCGGACAAGTCATGCTGACCTATGTCATGTTGGCTTCTACCATGCTGATTTTCGGTTTTTTTGCTTCCTTCGTGGAAACGGTGATCGGGGTATCCTTCATGGAACACATTGAGGAATCCTACTTGTCTCGCGCCGGTGCCATTTTTAACGCGATCGCAAGCTCAACCATTCCGCTCGGTTCGCTGATCGTCGCCACCGCGATGACGTTTATAACCCTTGAACAGCTATTTGTCGCCACTGGTATTTTTACAATCATATTGTTTGTTGGTATGCTCTTCATAAAGACATTACGCCAGCTGTAAAGGAGTTATCCCATGAACATAACGGTATTGGCAAGGCCGGATATTCCCCGTGAATGCATCGAATTGCTCTATCGGTATACGAATCATGAAGACACCCGGTCCGTGAAGAATGAACTCACGATGAAATATAATCTGGACTCGCCGGACCTATTGCAAACCTTCGACCCCATCATCGAGATAGGAGAGCTGGTGTATGGCCAACTGGAAGCAGCGCCTGATCGCATGGCTTTTTTCTTCGAAAGCCGGGGACAGGCGGGCTGGTGCTGCGCCAAGCTGCTATTGGATGAATATCTCCGCTCAGCGGGTACGAATGCGAATATTCTTCGGCTGTCCCCTGTCATGCAGGATGAACGGCGGCGCAAGTACGCGGAGTCTCTCGTCCGATTATTTATGGGGGATGCCGAAAGCCGCGAATGCCAAGCGACTCATACCGATGCCGATCTGACCAACATGATTGACGGACTCGAACTGGACGTTCAGGAGAAATGGACACTGCATCTCTTATATCAGAACTTTGATATGTACATGCAGGAATTGCAGAGCATCCTTGAACAGGCCATGGCCCTGTACGAGGAACAATTGCCCTTGCTAGAGCCTCTGCTGGAGCGCTTTGCGGCAAGATACCATCAAGTGGTTCAAACCGAACCGCTGGAGTACATCAATAACCGATTCCAAATCAATCTCATGGACGATAAGGAAATCCGAATCGTCCCGCAAATCATGGGCTTCAATATGGTCACGCTCCATCCTCAAAAAAGCGAGAATTCAATAGAAACGCTGTATATCGGCATTCTCTTTGAAGCTCTTCAAGAAGCGGTTAGCCGGGTCATCTCAGACGAGAAGATATGCAAAACGTTGAAAATGCTGAGCGATGCCAGCAAATTTGCGATTCTGAAGTCGATTTACCGTGAGTCGGCGTACGGTTCGGAACTGGCAGACCGGCTGAATCTAACCACGGCTACCATCTCGCATCATATGAACGCACTTATACAACAAGGGTTTGTCATGATGGAAAAGCGGGCAAACCGCATCTACTACCGAATGAATCGGACGGCTGTCGAGACTTACCTCGAACAGCTGCGATCCAGCTTATTGCAGCAGGAATGAGCAGTTGTCCTTGCATGCCCGGTACGGGATGGATCGTCTCCTCATAAGGAAAAAGAAGGGTGAGCCAAGGCCCCTCCTTTGGCTCACCCTTCTTGTGCAGCTCTTTCTCTTCCGCAGCCGTTAGTCGCTTCGGTCCCGCGATCCTTCCAAGCATGCTTACATCATCGTTCCGCTGTCGTCCGTGCTTGAAGTCAGTTCCTCGATAGCCACTGCCCCGTTCAGGCTGCCGTCGGCCGATTGCGCCCGCTCCATTTGGTACCCCGCGTCCAGCATCGAGCCATCCAGCTGATGCAGCTGCTGGCTGACTTGATCCATCTGCTTGAACAGCTGGCGATACTGATAGGCTTGCGCATACTCGCTCTGCTGTGCGGCCTCGTCCATCTGCTCGAACATCGTTTTATTCTCGCCCAGCACCTGACGGTACTGCTCCGCCGCAGCGGTTCGGATATCCTGCGCCGCCCCCATCATCCCATGCAGCACCATCCTGCAGTTCACCAGCTCCTGGCGCACGGCGGAAGAAGTTTCCGGCGTGACCGCAGCCTGCGCATTCTGAAGCTCGGTGTGGATCCCGCCGAGCTCGTTCACGATCATCAGGGCTTCGTCCATGCGGCCGTTCTGCCCTGCAGCAACCAATTGACTGGATAGCTGATTGAGTCTCATCGACATGTTTTGAATATTGCTCATTCGTCATTCCCCATTTCCGGACCAAGTCCTTTTTATGAACTAGGATGCGATAAACCATGGATTGCTATTCATTCCGGTATCTGGGCGTGATATCCGGTCTGCTGGAATGCGGGGCGGGATGCCGATATAATAGAGTAAGCCATCATATGAAAGTAGGTAGATTAAAGAGTCCGCATGATCAAACGCAAAAAAACGACGCTTTTCCTTGTTGTTGCCTTATTGCTCGCCATATTCTACATGCAGCTGCAAACCGCCATACCCGGATTTATCAACGATCTCGATTTTGATTTTAATAGCAAAGAAACCCCTGAAATCACCCAGCTCCACCCTTATGTACTGCAGCAAAAGAATGAGCTTGTTCGTCTCACCAAGAAAAAAGGGATCACGATTGTCATAACGGACGGTTACCGAAGCCACGAAGAGCAGACCCGCATCTACAATCAGGGCCGCAGCACCGAGGGCAACATCGTGACGAATGCCAAGGCCGGGGAATCTCTTCACAACTACGGGCTCGCCATTGATTTTGCGCTGAGGCTGAAGGATGGCAGCGTCATCTGGGATATGGAATACGACGGGAACGGAAACGGCAAGGCCGACTGGATGGAAGTCGTGGAGATTGCAAAAGATTTAGGCTTCCAGTGGGGCGGAGATTGGGCCAACTTTCCGGATTATCCGCATTTGCAAATCGATTTTGGATTGTCGATCCGTGATTTGAAACGGGGAAAGCTCCCTCCCATGGACGCTTCCGAGTATTCGGAAGCCAAGTGAAATGAGATTGTTATTTGTTTTTATTGAGCATCGAGGTACGCATAGCATACTTTAGCTATACTCCAATATGACTAACGCATCAGGTAAATAATCAAGGCCGACCAGATCCTTCTGGTCGGTCTTTTTTGACGTTGTTCGCTGTTAAAGCGTCTCGATGAAGGTGTGATGTTCAACCAAATGCTTGACATGCCGTTCACATTTTGGTTATATAGTCATATATATAAGCATATAACCTTAACAGGACAATGAAGGCAAGGTGGTGATTCTTATTGAGCGGTACCGTGCATCCAGATAATAGGCCCCTGTTCATCCAGATCAAGGAAAAGATCGAGGACCAGATCGTCAATGACCAATTGCTTGAAGGTGAACAGGTTCCTTCCACGACGCAGCTGTCCCAATTTTACAAAATCAATCACATTACGGTGTTGAAGGGCATCAACCTGCTGGTTGATTCCGGACTCATCTATAAAAAGCGAGGTGTCGGCATGTTTGTTGCTGAGGGGGCCAAGGAAATGCTGCTCCGGACCCGAAAGAGTGCATTTGCGGAACATTATGTGGTGCCTATGGTACAGGAAGCGGACAAACTCGGTTTGTCCACGGATGAGCTTGTTCAAATCATAACCCAGTTAAAAGGAAGTGACCCCCATGAATCTTGATGTACAGTTAGATCAGGTATCGGTGACATACGGCAGCGTCGAAGCCGTCCGCGATATTTCCCTCCGTCTCCCGGCCGGCAAAATTTACGGTCTCCTCGGTCGCAACGGCGCAGGCAAAACCTCGCTCCTGTCGATCCTGGCTTCATTTCGCGAACCATCGTCGGGATCGGTTACGATTGGCGGCGAGCAGCCCTTCGAAAATGCCAAAATCATGAGGGAAGTTTCCTTCATCTACGATGTCGACTATAAAGAGGAGACGGACAAGGTCAAGGCCGCAATTGAATCCGTTGCCAGGTACCGCCCCCATTTTGATACGGCTTATGCCCTGGAGCTTGCCCGCAAATTCAATTTGCCCCTGGATAAACAGCTGAAGCAGCTCTCCAAAGGCATGCAGTCCGCTTTTAACGTATGCATCGGCCTCGCCAGCCGGTCGCCGGTTACCATTCTGGATGAAGCTTATCTCGGCATGGATGCGCCATCGCGCGAAATTTTTTACCGGGAACTGCTGAAGGACCAGGAGCGCCATCCCCGTACGTTCATTCTTTCCACCCACTTGGTTTCGGAGATGGATTATTTGTTTGAGGAAGTCATTATTATCCACAAAGGCCGGTTCATACTGCAAGACGATTATGAAAGCCTTACGTCCAAGGGAGTATCCATTACGGGCCCCGCGGCCAAGGTGGACGAATTCATCCAGGGCATGAAGGTGCTGAACGTGCAGCAGCTCGGTTCCACCAAGGCCGTCATGGTCTACGGGGAGCTTAGCGAGGCATCTCAATCAGCCGCATTGAAGGCAGGACTTGAGATCGGGCCGATCTCGCTTCAGGACTTGTTTATCCATCTGACGGGGGAGGAATATTCCGCATGAAAAAGACGTCATCGCCCGTAAGCAAAGTATCGACGGAGATGTTTATTCAGCAAGGCAGCTGGGCATTGGGTTTTCTAACGATTGTGCTGCTGATTTATATTGGAGTCGGCATCGCTAACAGTATTGGTGTCAATGTTCGGGAAGGAATGACAGATGAGGACTTCTTCTCCATCGCTTACCGCTCCACCAAAGGATTTATGCTCGTCATCGGCATCATTTCAGCTTACGGTTTTCTGAGCTATTATGTAAGACACGGCATTACGCGCCGGGATTTCTTTGGTGGTTCAGCTTTAGCCGCCGTCTTTCTGTCCCTGGCATTTCCGGTTGCCGCGGCTCTGATCCATTGGATTGTCTCGCTGTTTGCATCACAAGATGCGGGAAGCACCCGGCTGCTGCAGGAGTTCGACAACAGCTGGCTGCTGACGCTCGTTTCCTACGGTATCCAAATCTTCATCTATTACCTGATGGGGTGGATGATCGGATCCGGATTTTACCGGTTTGGCTGGATTCGCGGCTTGGGATGGATCGCCGTTGCCCTTGTTTTGATTGGCTTCATGGATGCATTGTGGCAGTTCGAGCTGGCTTCCATATGGGAACAGTGGTTGCCGGTCACGACAGACTTTTCCGTCACGCTGCCGGTTTCGCTCGCAGGCTCCCTGGCCGTCATCCTGATTGCAATGATTCTAATTCGGCTGATCACCCGAAGAGTTACGATCAAAATGTAACCAATACGCAAAATAAATGGCTGATCCATGGGTAGCACCTTCTACCCCGGAATCAGCCATTTTATGATATAACGCCACCGTATAGATTAAGCGGCACTGCTCTTCTTCTTATTGTAAATGTCGAAGGCTACCGCCGCGAGGAGAACCAGGCCCTTAATGCCTTGCTGCCAGTCGATGCCGAGACCTACGAGCGACATCCCGTTATTGAGGACGCCCATGACGAGACCGCCAATGATCGCGCCGAAGACCGTCCCGATCCCGCCGGTGGCCGAAGCGCCGCCGATGAAGCTCGCCGCGATGGCATCCAGCTCGAAGTTCGTACCGGCTCTCGGCGTCGCCGCGTTCAAGCGGGCGGCAAAAATCAAACCGGAGATGGCGGCCATGACGCCCATATTGACGAATACCCAGAACGTGACCTTCTTGGTTTTCACGCCGGACAGCGCCGCCGCCTTTTCGTTGCCGCCAAGCGCATAAATATGACGGCCCATCACGGTTTTGTTCATCACGAAGGAATAGATGATAATGAGCACCAGCAGCAGAATCAGAATGTTCGGCAGGCCGGCGTAACTAGCCAGCATGAACGTAAAGGCATTGATCACGGCCGCGATGAGCACCAGCTTCAGGAGGAACAAGCCGCTTGGCAGAACGTCGAAGTTGTATTTTTTGTGGGCTTTTCGTTCCCGCAGCTCATTGATCAGGAAAATAACCGTAAAGATGATGCCGGCCAGAATCGCGATCAGATTGGTGCCGGTATTGCCGAAGTCCGGAATGAAGCCGGAGCTCAGCTTCTGGAAGCCGCCCGGAAACGGCGCAATGGATTGGCCCTCCAGCACAATCATCGTCAGGCCGCGGAACAGGAGCATGCCGGCCAGGGTTACGATAAAGGCCGGTATCCTCACGTAAGCCACCCAGAATCCCTGCCATGCTCCGATCAGACCGCCGACGATCAAGGATACGATGACGGCAATGACCGGATGCAGCTGCATATCAACCATCATGATTGCAGCAACGGCGCCGACGAAGGCGGCTACCGAACCGACCGACAAATCTATATGACCCGTAATGATGACAAGCACCATGCCGATGGCCAGTACGAGAATATAGCTGTTTTGGAGAATCAGGTTCGTGATGTTGATCGGCTCCAGCAGCAGCCCTCCCGTAATGATTTGGAAAAAAATCATAATGACAACAAGGGCGATGATCATCCCGTATTGGCGGATGTTGTTTTTAAACATTTTTTTGAGCGTCTCCATGCTTAAGCCCCTCCATTCTTGGTCATGTATCTCATCAAGGTTTCCTGCGAAGCCTGCTCTCTGCCAACTTCTCCGGTCATCCGTCCCGCGCTCATGACATAAATCCGGTCGCAGATCCCTAAAATTTCAGGCAGCTCCGAGGAAATGACAAGCACCGCCTTCCCCTCATCCGCCAGCTGGTTGATGATCGCGTAGATTTCGTATTTGGCCCCGACGTCAATCCCCCGCGTCGGCTCATCCAGAATCAGGATGTCGGGCTCGGCATAGATCCATTTACTCAGCACAACCTTCTGTTGATTCCCCCCGCTGAGGTTCCCCGTCTTCTGGAGAATGTTCGGCGTTTTGATCTTGAGCTTCTTCCGCATGTCTTCCGCCACGAGGATTTCTTCCCGATCGTCAATGACCATCTTCTTTGCCAGCTTGGACAGTCCGGTCAGCGAGATGTTGCGTTTGATATCGTCCATGAGGATCAGCCCGTATTCCTTCCGGTCCTCGGTCACGTAAGCAAAGCCGTTTTCAATCGCCTCGTTGATGGACTGATTCCGGATTTCCCTGCCGTCTTTCCGAAGCGTACCCGTGATGTTCCGGCCGTAAGCCCTGCCGAAAATACTCATCGCAAGCTCGGTCCGGCCGGATCCCATCAGCCCGGCAATCCCCACGACCTCCCCCCGGCGGATATTCATGCTCACATTGTCAATCACTTTTCGGCCTGCTTGCTGCTCGTGATATACCGTCCAATCCTTAACCTCCAGGATGACCTCCCCGATCTTCGGGCTCCGCTCCGGATAGCGCTTCGTCAAATCCCGCCCGACCATGCCGCGGATGATCCGGTCCTCGTTCACCTCGCCGCCTCTCATATCCAGCGTTTCAATGGTCTGGCCGTCGCGCAGAATCGTAATGGAATCCGATACCTTCGACACCTCGTTTAATTTATGGGAGATCAGGATGCAGGAGATTCCCTGCTTCTTGAATTCCAGCATCAGCGCAAGCAAATTCTCGCTGTCGTCCTCGTTGAGCGCCGCCGTCGGCTCGTCCAGAATAAGCAGCTTCACCTTCTTGGATAAGGCCTTCGCAATTTCGACCAACTGCTGCTTACCGACGCCGATGCTGCCCACCTGCGTATTCGGGTTCTCGCTGAGCCCCACCTTATCCAGCAGCTCTTTGGCCCCCATCATCGTCTCGTTCCAGTTCATGATGCCCTTCTCGGCGCGCTCGTTCCCCAAGTAGATGTTCTCGGCAATCGACAAATAAGGAATCAGCGCAAGCTCCTGATGGATGATGACGATGCCCAGGTCTTCGCTTTGCTTGATGTTTTTAAATTCACAGACGCTGCCTTTGAACAGAATATCTCCCTCATAGCTGCCGTAAGGATACACGCCGCTCAGCACTTTCATCAGCGTGGATTTGCCTGCTCCGTTCTCCCCGCACAGGGAGTGGATCTCTCCTTCGCGAACCTTCAGATTTACCTGGTTCAGCGCCTTTACCCCGGGAAACGCTTTCGTAATGTTCCGCATTTCAAGAATGTACTCTGACATCTGGCTTCACCTTCCTATCCTTTCGTATTCGCTTGCCTAAAGACTATTTCAATCCGACTTCTTCCTTGGAATAGTAGCCCGTCTCCACAACCTCTTTCTCCACGTTGGAAGCATCAACGGATACAGGGGGAAGCAAATAGGCAGGCACGACTTTGATGCCGTTGTCGTACGATTCCGTATCGTTCACCTCGGCCTCTTCTCCCTTCAGCACGCTCTCCGCCATCTTCACCGCCTGCTCGGCGAGCTGGCGCGTGTCCTTGAACACCGTCTGGGTTTGCTCACCGGCCACGATCGACTTAATGGAAGCAAGCTCCGCATCCTGACCCGTGATGATTGGCAGCGGCTTGCCGGCCGTCCCGTAGCCTACGCCTTTGAGCGAGGAGATGATGCCGATGCTGATCCCGTCGTAGGGCGACAGCACCGCATCCAGATTCTCGCTGGAATAGTTGGCGCTGATCAGGTTATCCATCCGCGACTGCGCCAGGGCGCCGTCCCAGCGCAGGGTCGCAATCTGGGCCATGGTGGTCTGTTTGCTCCGAACGACGAGCTTGCCCGAATCCATGTAAGGCTTGAGCACGGACATCGCGCCGTCATAGAAGAAGTAAGCATTGTTATCGTCCGGCGATCCGCCGAACAGCTCGATATTGAACGGCCCCTTCCCTTCCTTCAGGCCAAGCTTCTCTTCAATATAGGAGGCCTGCTGAACGCCGACCTGGAAATTGTCGAAGGTGGCATAATAACTCAAATGCTCGGTGTTGCGGATCAACCGGTCGTAGGCGATGACCTTGATTCCCTGATCATGGGCCTTCTTGATCACGTCGGTCAGCGTATTGCCGTCGATCGAAGCGATCACGATCACGTCGACCCCTTTCGTAATCATGTTCTCGATTTGGGAAATCTGGTTTTCAATCACGTCTTCGGCGAATTGAAGGTCGGTTTTGTACCCTTTTTCCTGAAACAGCCGCTCCATGTTCTTCCCGTCAGCCACCCAGCGTTCGGATGATTTGGTGGGCATCGCAAGGCCGACGTAACCCTTCTTTGCATCGCCGGTTTGGCTTTCGGCGAGGTTGCAGGCCGTCAGGGCCAAGAGCAGCACCGCGATCAGCAATCCTGGCAATCCTCTCTTCATCGGTAGTTCCCCTTTCCGAAAAATGAAATCGAGAGCGCTTACAACCGAAGGTTCGAAAAGCCTCTCTGTACTAAAAAGGATACCTCCGTTCGGGTGGAGGGGTCTTTCCACGAAAACAACCTTTTTTATAATTTTCATACTTTTGTTGTTCGGCATTCTTGCGAGATGTGCACAATGGGAACCGGTCCGAACGACTTTATCGTCATCAAAAAGAGCCTCCGGTTTGTTGTATACCAACGAACCGGAGGCTCTCTCCATGCTGCAGCGTATATCCGACCGCAACCAGATGTTCTCTTTCCATGCGTCCATGGAAATAAAAAGGCCGGCGGGCACTAACGCCCGCCGACCCTATTGCGATCACATGCCCGATTGCAGCATTCTTGCCAGGATGGCCGCCGTTTCCGCGCGGGTAGCCGCCCGCTCCGGCGCCAGCCTGCTCGCTTGGTCGCCCGTCAACAGTCCTGCCTGCGAAAGCTGATCGACTGCCCCGCGAGCCCATGATGCAAGCTTGTCATCGTCGGCATATTGCACCGGCGCTCCCTCGGTCTCCTTGCCAAGTCCCGCCGCTTCCATCGCCCTTGCGATCATAACGATCATTTCCTGCCGGGTCACGGCCGCGTCTGGGCGGAAGCTGCCGTCCGCATACCCTTGGATCAATTCCGCCTTATAGGCGGCTTGAACGTCGGCTGCAAACCATCGGCCCGCCACGTCGTTGAACGAAGCAGGAACCGCGGCTGCTCCGCTCGGATGGATCCCCAGCATCCTGACCAGCATGGCAGCAAGCTCCGCCCGCGTGATGGAGCGGCCGGGTTCAAAACGGCCGCCCTCCGTCCCCTGCACGATGAGCTTGTTCGCGAGCAGTTCGGCGTCGGCTTTAGCCCAATGCCCGCTCATGTCGGTGAATGCGCGGCGGCTCTCCAGAACGGTATAGGTTCCCGATGCCTTCAAAGTGAGAAGGGCATTTTCGGCCGAAGCGAAACGGGCCGGAACGTGCTTCCATTGTCCGGCGGCTTCATCGAGGTAAGCCGCCGTCAAATACCGGCCGTCGGCCAGCATTCGCTCTGAAGGCGCGAAGGTTGCGGATAATCGGCCATCTGCCAGCGGCTGTGCCGTTCCGTCCGGCTTCCATGCGTTCAGCGACACGGAGAACGGCTTAAGCCGCATACTCGCTCCCGTTTTCCGCGAGAGCTCCCCGAGCCTCGTCTCCGTCTCGTCATCGGCCGTTCTGATCGTGAGCCCGATGAAAGCCGCAGATAAATCCGATGGCAGCTCGCCCAGCTCAGCCAGTGAGAAGACAAATACGCCCTGCGGCGTGCGCCACTCCATCACCGCGCCGCTGACAAGCTCCCGCAGCCGTTCCACGACGGCAGGCTTCATGAGCAGCGACCATTCGTTCGTTCCGCCCCTCGTTTCAATCACGATGCGGCCTGAACTCAGCTGTTCGTGCTCGAGCGTGATCGTCTGGCCGAATTCCCCGTCGAGCACCAGATCGACGGGGAGTCCGCGATTTTCCCCTGCGGGCGGTTTCACCCCGCCGGCATCGTCCGGCATGCCGACGGCGTTGCCCGGGCTTCCGCCGGAACCAGGGTCACCTGAGTGAACCGGCGGCAAAACGGCAACCTCGGCTGTGGTGCTTAAACCTTCATAGGTCACGGTCATGGACGTTTTCCCTGACCGGATGCCGTACAGCCGGCCCGCTGCATTCAGGGATGCATAGCCCCTGTCTGCAAGACGGTATGCAGCTTCCGTGGTCACATCGGAGGAGGTGCCGTCCGAGTAATGTGCAGTTACCCGGATCTGGCGATATTCGCCCTCCCTCACTTCATACCGGGAAGCATCCAGCGTCAATCCGGTCGGCACGGCATAAACCGTGACGGGGGCGGCGGCTGTCAGCCTGCCGGCATCAGCCTCATAGACGGCCTGCATGACGGTACGCCCGGTACGAAGACCTGTGACATACCAGTAACCGTCCTCGGCCCGCACCACCCGGATCAGCCCATCATCATATTGGAAGCGGGCATCTGCCGTTACGTCCGAGGTAGCATCCCCGTAAGTCACCTCGACGACCGTGCGCACCGATTCGCCGATTTGAAGGCGGTACGAGGGCGGCGTAAACCATATGCCGTCGGCAAAGGTCACCTGCACGCCATCCCGAATCGGCTCGCCGCCGATCCTGGCGTGAATGTCGGCCACTCCCGGCTCGGTTGAACGGACTTCCGCCGTATACACGCCGTTCTCGCGGTACGTGGCTTCCGTCACGGTGCCGAGCGTAGTCTCAAGCCGAATATCGGCCCCGCTCCCCGTGTTGTTGCCAAAGGCATCCCTCACCGAGATGGTAATCGTCGAGGCAGCGGAGCCGTTGGCCGGGATTGCCCCGCTGTCGGCTGAAAGCTCCGATGCAGCGGCCGAAGCGGGACCCGGCAGAAATTCGACCTTAGCCGTGTCTGCGAGCTCGCTATTCTCCACGGATGCCGTAATGATGGCGATGCCGGCCTCGGTGGAGATAAGCGAGGCCGTGTACCGCCCCTCGGCCTCGTATACGGCCCCGGAAACGGTGCCGATCGAGGAATGAATCCGAATGTCCGCGGGCCCGCCGTCATCCGGAATCGTATTGCCCGCGGCGTCCTTCAGCTGCACCGTAATCCGCGCGGACTGCATGCCGTCGGCTGTCAGCCCGGTCCGGTCCGTATCGACCGTCGAGCGAAGCGCAGAAGGCTCCCCCGGCTCGAAGGATACCGTCACTGCCGAGGCGATCCGAATGCCGTCCAAGGTTCCGGTAATGACGGCTGTTCCGGCCCTATTCGATGCAACGCCGGCCGTGTAACGGCCATCCGCTTCGTACTTCGGCTCCGTCAGCAGGCCAAGCGTCGACGCCAGCTTAAGCTGGAGCGGTCCGGCATCGGAGCGGAGCTCGTTTCCGTAAGTGTCCTTCAGCTGTACCGTCACGTTTGAACGGCTTAGCCCGTCAGCGGTAACGACTGCCCGGTCGGCTGACAATATCGTTTGGTCCGCTGAAGCCGGGCCAGGCATGAACTGCACCGACGCCGTGTGCACCAGCGGCACATCGTTGACTCTTCCCGTGATGACGGCCTCGCCTGCCGCCGTGCCAGCCGTCAATATGGACGTGTACGTACCGTCATGATGATCCGTCATCAGACCCAGCGTTCCGGACGTCGTCTGCAGCAGGACCTTGTCGCCCCCTGCGGTCAACGCATTGCCGAAGGCATCCTTCAGCCGAATCGTGACAACCGTTGACGTGCTGCCGCCCACGGTGATTGCTTTGCTGTCCGTCTCGATAATCGATTCGGCCGCGGATGCCGCCCCGGCGAGAAGATCCACCGATACGGGGTGCTCCAACGGCACGCCGTTTACGGCACCCGATACGACGGCTGAACCGGAAACCGTACCAGCCGTCAGCATGGCTGAATACGTGCCGTCGCCATGGTCTTGAACGCTGCCTAACGTTCCGGCCGTCGTGGTTAACACAACCGCATCACCGCCCGTCTTCAATTCGTTGCCGAAGGCATCCTTCAGCTGCAGCGTCACGGTTGTTGTGCTGGCGCCATCAGCCGGCATCGCCGGGGATGCTGCCGTCAGCAGCGATTCGCGCGCCGAAGCCGCTCCGGTTTGAAAGTCAACGGACGCGGTCTGCAATAGCTTCGCACCGTTTACCGTCGCGGTGATCGTTGCCGGACCGGCAACCGTCGGTGCCGTAAGCACGGCCGAGTAAGTGCCGTCGCCATGATCCGTTACCGCCCCGACCGAGCCGGCCGTCGCGCTCAGGCTCACCCTGTCGCCACCGGACGTCAGGTTGTTGCCGTAGACGTCCTTCAGCTGCACGGTCAGCGCCGTTGTGCTTGACCCGTCAGCCGGTAGAGCGGACGCCCCCGCTGTGAGGAGCGATGTTGCCGGGGAAGCGGCGCCCGGAACATACACGATGTCCGCCGTCTGCGTGACGGTCTTGCCGTTCAGCTCAGCCCGGACGACGGCCTTGCCGGCAGTCGTCGGCGCCTTAACGGTAGCCGTATAAGTACCGTTACCGGGGTCCATGACGGCGGAGAGCGTGCCTCCGCTTGTTTCGACGGATACCGCGTCCCCACCTTGCGTCACCGGGTTGCCGTAGGCATCCTTTGCTTGGACCGTAATGAAAGCCGTACTGACTCCGTCAGCCGTAATCGAGGCCGGGTTGATCGACAAGCTCGTCGCTGACGGCGATGCCGCCCCCGCAACGAAGTTCAGGCTTGCCTTGCCGGCAAGTGCCGAGCCGTTGACAGAACCCGACACCGTTGCGGTTCCTGCGGTCGTCGGCGCCGTCCAGGTCGCGCTGTACGTCCCGTCGCCGTGATCCGTTACCGCACTCAGGCTGCCTGCAGTAGCCGACAAGGTTACGGTACCGCCCGAAGCAGTCAAACGATTGCCATGCGTATCCTTCAGCTCCACGGTAACCCTGGTCGTGCCGGTTCCGTTAGCCGGAACGCTTGCGTTCGCGGCGCTGATCGTGGAGGCCGACAGAGACACGGGGCCGGGCACGATGCTTACGTTCGTCGTTTGCGCGAGCCTCACGCCATTAACCGATGCCGATACAACCGACATGCCCGTTGCCGTCGGCGCCGTCAGCGTCGCGGTATACGTTCCGTTGCCTTGATCCGCAACGGAACCGATCGAGCCGATGCTGGCCTGCATCGTCACGGCATCGCCGCCAGTCACGAGATCATTGCCTCGCGCATCCTTCAATTTTACGGTTAACGTCGTGGTCCCCGATCCGGCCTGGAGACTGCCTGAAGCAGAGGCTAGGCTGGACTTGTCCGCGGAGGCGGCCCCCGGGACGAACGAGACCACGGCCGTTTGTTTGATCAATGAACCGTTCAATCTGGCCGATACTTCAGCGGTGCCGGTCGTGGAGGCCGAGGTCAGCGTTGCGGTATAGGTTCCGTTGCCTTTGTCGGACACGGCCGCGATGGTGCCGCCGCTTGTGCTCATGGACACGGTACCTGCGGAAGCCGTCAACGCGTTACCGTAGGCATCCCGGAGCCGTACCGTCAGCATCGTTTTACTGCTGCCGTCCGCAACGATCGAGACGGGAGCCGCCGACAGCTCCGAGGTTTGCGTAGACGCTCCCGCGGGAAGAATCTGAATCGCGGCCTTCTGCTGCATCGCCGCCCCGTTCACCGCGGCACTGACGGTTCCGCTGCCGGCAGCCGTGCCTGCCGTCAGCACAGCTGTATAGGTCCCGTCCCCATGGTCGGTTACCCTCCCGGCCGTGCCGTGCGAGGACTGGATCGTTACCGTGTCGCCTCCGGACACCAGCGGATTACCGTGCGCATCCTTTAAGCGGACGGTCACCGCCGTGCTTCCGCTTCCAGCCGTGAGCGTGTTCTGCCCCAGGTTGATCGTGGATGCCGAAGCCGATGCGGCTCCCGGGACGAATGTGACCGTTGCCTTCTGCGCGATCGGCGTTCCGCCCAGCTCCGCCGTTACGGTTGCCGTACCGACGGAAACGGGCGCTTTCAGCTGTGCCGTGTACGTCCCGTTCTTCCGGTCCGTCACGCCGGACAGCGTACCGGCGGTCGTCTTCATTTGCACGGCGCCGCCGCTCGCCGTCAACGGATTTCCATTGCTATCCTTCAGCTGCACCGTCACGGTGGAGACACTGCTGCCGTCCGCCGGAATCGATGCCGGGCTCGCGGTGACCGTTGAAGTGACGGCCGAAGCGCCAAGCGGATTGAACTTTACCGTGCCGCTTGCGCTCATGGGATAACCGTTAATGATGCCCGTAATCGTTGCGGTTCCGGTCGTCTTGGACGACGTCAGTTCAGCCGTATACGTCCCGTCCCCGTGATCGGTAACCGGACCGAGCGCGCCCGCTGTCGTGCTAAGCTGAACGTTCCCTTCGCTCCTGCCGATGTTATAATTGCTTCCTTCCTTGAGCGTTACGGTGACCATCGTCTTGCTGGTCCCGTCCGCGTCGATGGAAGCGGGACTGGCGCTGATTTGCGTCCGGGCCGGATATACTTGCAGCGCAGACGTGTAATATACCAAAGGGCTGGCATCCGATATGCCCAGTTCTCCCTTGCTGGTCCAGCCCGCGCCCCATACGGTACCGTCCGCTTTAATCGCAAGGGCATGATTGTCACCCGCAGCCAATTGACCTGCGTCGCCGAGCAGTTTTGTCGCGACTTGGAGGTTCCGGTTTTGCATGCCCCACCACCACAAGGTTCCGTCGCTTTTCAGAGCCATGCTCAAGCGGCCGCCGCCAGATATCCGGACCACGTCCGTAAGCGGTCCGGAACCCGTCTGCTGAACCTGAATCGCCGTGTTGGAAGAAGTCAGCCCCGGGTTGCCCAAGTTGAAATTCTCATTGTATCCCCAAGCCCAAACGGTGCCGTCTCCCTTCAGAGCCATGCCGCCAAATCGACTGCCTTGGATATCGGCTATGCCGGTTAACGGCTGTCCGGAGGAATCGATCACCTGTACCGGATACACGGAGTCGGCCGTTGACCCGCTGCCCAACCCTCCAAAGCCTCCGAAGCCCCAGGCCCATACCGTGCCGTCGTTCAGCAGCGCTACGGAATGGTAATCGCCTGCCCCTACGGCCTTCACATCGTTGAGATAGGATCCGCTTGACGCCTTGATGCGTACGGCTCGGGGGTTGCTGATGTCATAATAATCGGTAAGCATGTCGCTTGAATTGGAACCCCATCCCCAAGCCGATCCGTCTTCCTTGATGGCCAGAACATGGTCGTAAGCCGCGGCGATGCTGCGTACACTCGTTAGCGGCCCCCCGCCGGACTCCGTCACCTGGACGGCACGATGCCGGTCATCCGATGCACCGTTCCCCAGCTGTCCATAGGTTCCCCTGCCCCAGGCCCATACCGTACCGTCGTTCAGCAGCGCGACCGAGAAATAGCCTCCGCCCGTGACGAACTTCGCGTTTCCCAGGGGCGTACCGTCGAATTTGGTCACCGGAACGGGCCGAAACGACTTTGCCGTTGTGCCGTTGCCCAGTGCTCCCGCACTGTTGTCCCCCATCGTCCAAACCGTGCCGTCTCCGGCAATCAGCAAGGAATGAAGGTATCCCGCTCCGATTCCTTTGATGCCGGCGGGCGCCGCGGATGCGGCATGTGCCGGCTGCGGCAGATTAGGCACGATCATCAGGAATGCGAGCACAAGCATCGCGATTTTTTTCAATCTGCGCAATGGAATCTCCCCTTCTTGTAATAAATAGTAAGTAAATATAGCAAGGAATCGAAACTCTGGTGCATGTTGTCCATGATTCCACGGTCCTGACCGCATTCTAGCAAAAAAGGATGTCAATAATAATTAACAAACGTTAACGATTCGACAAAAAATTTATCTCGGATGAGTCCCCTCGGATTGCAAGAAAAAAAGCGGGGATTGCCATGGAACGCAATCACCGCTTCTTATCGCTACCTACCGTGGGCTCCGCTCTTCGTATCGTCTATTCTTCCAGAACCGCCGCCCCTTTGCGGTACCGGTTCGGCGACACCCCCATCACCTTCTTAAAGGCCGTGCTGAAATAATGCTGGCTGTCATACCCCACCCTCTCCGCGATGTCCAGGATGCTCAGCTCGGTGGCGTTGAGCAGCTGGATCGCTTTCTGAATCCTCGTCTGGGTCATGAGCGTGATAAAGGACGTGCCCAGCTCTTTCTTTAGCGTCCGGCTCAGATAGACCGGCGATACCTGCAGGGCCTGGGCGAAAGATTCCAGCGTCAGCTCCCGAACGGCATACTGTTCCTGGATGAGCTGCCGGGCACGCCGTACCAGCGGAGACAGCTGCGCCTCCTTGAATACCCCTTCCCGGCAAGCCTCGTAGGCGGCCGCAACCGCGCCGCCGTCCGCCCCTTCCGAAACCGGCTCCAGATGTACATTCACGGCCAGCTTCAAGTACTTCTGGATCAACTGCTCGGCATCGGCCGCAATCTCTATATCCGCTTCTCCCCAGCAGCAAATGCCGATCCAGCCGGTATGGTCCCGGAATAAAACGCAGGGTGCGGGATGAAACAGCTCGGCGATTATATTTTCCATCGCGAACAGATACAGCTGGCGGTCGCTTTCCTTCATCAACGGCTGCGGAGCCGTCATCTCCGGCCATCTGGCAATGCCGATCCGGGTGGGACGGCAAGGCGGCAGTCCCAGGAACTCCAGCTGCTCGATCGCCTCCTCCTCATCCAGCAGGCCATGCATC
Organism: Paenibacillus sp. HGF5; assembly: GCF_000204455.1. Classification (NCBI taxonomy): domain Bacteria; kingdom Bacillati; phylum Bacillota; class Bacilli; order Caryophanales; family Paenibacillaceae; genus Paenibacillus; species Paenibacillus sp. HGF5. The sequence continues at coordinate 126,137 of NZ_AEXS01000067.1, forward strand.
CATTCGAGGCAGAACCGTTCCCGCAGCAGCGGAATGTTCTTCTCGATTTGCTCCGACGCCTTCTTCAGGTAGCTTTCCTGGATTTGATGGTCGTTCAGCTCATCCCGAACGCTCCCGAGCACCTGGATCAGGTGCTCCGCATTTACCGGCTTCAATATATAATCCTTAACGCCAAGCCGGATCGCTTCCTGCGCATAAGCAAATTCGTCATGGCCGGTAATAATGACGAACCGGCATGCGGGGCGTTCTTCCTTCATTCGCTTCATGAGCCCGATGCCGTCCAGGAACGGCATATTCATATCGACCAGCATAATGTCAATCGGCTGGCTGAGCGCAAGCTCCAGCGCTTCCTCGCCATCCTCCGCTTCGGCAGCCACTTCCATGCCGAGTGCCCCCCAGTCGACCGCATCCCGAATCCCTTCGCGGATAATCGGCTCATCGTCGGCAATCAAGACTTGATACGCTTTCTTCATCGTGAGTCTCTCCCATCATGATCGGAGGACGAAGGAACGGCATGCAGCAGTGGATGCGTAATCCGTACCGTGGTTCCCTCGTTCTCTATACTGTCAATCGTGATTCCGTACGTCTCCCCGAACGTTAGCTTGATACGGGCCTGCACATTCAGCATGCCGTAGCTGCGGCTTCCTCCCGGCCCTTCTACCGGGGTCGCCTCCATGGCCGTTACCGGATCGGAAAGCTGCCTGCGAAGCGCCTCCAGCCGTTCCTTCGGCATTCCTGCTCCGTCGTCCCGTACGGCAAGCACCAGCACATTTTCCTCAACATCCGCTTGGATCCAGATTCGCCCCGGGCCTCTTCGGGCCTTAATTCCGTGATATATCGCGTTCTCTACCATCGGCTGGAGAATCAGCTTCAGGACGTACAGTCTCTCGGCTTCAGGCGAAAGCTCCATCTCAACCTGCAGCCTGTCGCGGTAACGCGTCTTCTGGATTTGCAGGTAACTGCTGATATGCGTCCATTCGTCGGACATGGGAATGATATCATCGCCTTTGCTGAGCCCGACCCGAAACAGCCGCGATAAGGACTCTACCAGATCCGATACATCGTCCGCCCCTTTCTTGCGAGCCATCCAATGAATCGTATCCAGCGTGTTGTACAGAAAATGCGGCTTAATATGCGCCTGCAGGCTGCGCAGCTCCGCCTCGCGCTTCTGCCTCTCCCGCAGCTCGCTCAGCTTCATCAGCTTGCGGATCTGCTGGAGCATGCGGTTAAAGCTGCGGCCAAGCATGCCCACCTCATCCTGCCGGTTTCCCCAGTAGCGGATCGTCAAATCCCCGGATTCGGCTTTTTGCATGAAGGACATAAGCTGCCAGATCGGCCTGGATATGGACTGCGAAAGCGTGTAAGACGCCGTTACCCCAAACAAGCACACCACAAACAAGAAACAGATCATATAAAAACGAATCTCCCGCACCTCATAGACCGATTCGCTGGTTGGAAATACGCCGATCGTCCGCCAGCCGGTAAAGGAGGAGGTGCCGTATATCAGTTGCAGCCGTTCCCCGTTCACCTCGCGAATCAAAGCGCCGCTGTCCTCTTCGGGAAACCACGAAGGCGGAATGGACGGAATGATGGAATCCTCCGGGGTATAAATGCTGGAGCCGCCAGCCTCTGCCACCATCAAATAACCGCTTTTTCCGAGCGTCACATCCCGGACCGTCCTAGCGACCGCCCGCAGCTTCAAATCGATCAATACCGCGCCGGTCACTTCCCTCGTATCCGGATCCACAAACGAGCGTACGACCGACACCAGCTCCTCGTTGCCGTAATGAACATGGGTGGTGACGTTACGGTCTGCCGGATGGCCGAGCACGGTAAAGATCCCTTCGTTTAAAGCAGCCTCGCGGTACCATTCTTCCTCCGTCAAACTCGCCGGACTTCGTGCATACATTTCGTTACTGATATAGGCTCCTTCGCGATTGACCAGAAGAATGGAGGCGATTTCCGGATACAGCGTCGTGAAGCCTTGAAGGTACCGCTTAATCTCGTAATTCTCCTCATTATCCTGCTTGACCAAGGACGTTTGCGGGATGTAGGTTCCCGCAGGAATATCGGCTCCTGCCGCCGGCTTATCGCCTTGAATGTCCCCTTGCAGAAACCGTTCCGTGCGAGGATCAAAGCCGATCAAATACGTAATGTTCTGAAGATTCTCCATATCACTGTCCAAGGTTTGGTTGACCTTTCCGATCAGTTGAATGGTATTCGAGGTTACCTGCTGGTCCACAATGCGGTTTACCGTCCAATTGACAAGAACGCCAAGGGCGATGGAGGGCAGGATTCCAACCATGAGGAACAGGATGACCAGCTTGTACCTCAGCGGCAAATCCCCGAACCGCAGCCAATGCGAAAAGCCCTCGCGCCAGGATTCCACTCTGCTATTTCGCATAATAATCATTCACATTCTCTCGGGTCACAATCGAGATCCCGGTGTCCACCCTCACGGGAAGCGGGGATACATCATTGCCGAGCGTCGGGGCCGGTACGGTAAGTCCGTGATGCAGGTGAAATAAATACTGCAGGGACCAGTAGCCCATATTCCACGTCCCCTGAGCGATCGTTGCCGCGATGGTTCCGTCGGAAATCCGGTCCAGCGTCCCTTTGTTCGTATCGAATCCAATGATGGTCACCCGGCCCGCCTTACCAGCGCCGATAACGGCATCCGCCACGCCCATTCCGCCGCTGGCCTCCGTCACGAAAATCCCCTTGAGATCCGGGTGCTTGCCCAGCATATCCGCGGCAGCCTCTTTGGCTACGAGAGTGTCCCCTTTCCCTTCCCTGACCTCCACCACGGACATGGAAGGATATCTCTGCGCCAACGTGTCCCTGAAGCCTTCCGAGCGGTCGTCATGGTTCTGCTGCCCGGGCTGGGTCACAATTCCGATTTCCCCTTCCCTGCCGAGAAGCTGCGCCATCTTGTCCGCGGCCGCAACCCCTGCGTTGTAATTATTGGTTGCAAGAAAAGAATACGCCTTGCTGTCAGGTGCATCCGCATCGAACAGGACGACCGGAATCCCGGCATCCACGGCCTTGTTGATCGTAGACGTCAGCGCCTTCGAATCGATGGCCGACAAGGCGATGCCGGCCGGACGCTTCGCGATGACCTGCTCCAGAACGGTAATCTGTTCCTCCACGTCATATTGCGTGGACCCGCGATAATCGACGGTTACGCCGAGCGCATCCCCTCCATCCTCGAAGCCCTTCAATATATTTTTCCAATATTCCATCCCGGATTGAAATGTGACCATAACGTAATTCTCGCCCATGCTGCCGTGCAGCCCGCCTTCCTCCCAGGCCGAGGAGCGCTTGTCTTCCAGCCTGTACATGAACACATAGGTGAGAAAAGCCAATATAAGGGCGCCGTACACCAGCATCATCTTCTTCATGAATGAGTCCCCCGATTCTTGATCCTTCGTGTGCCATCCACCAGTTGCAACCGGTTACATATCGTATAATGAATATACTGCAATTCTCTGAAAAAGATCAAACGCTTTCTAGAATTTGGCAGCGTACAACAGCAAAAAACAGGCTGTTCCAGGTTCCCCTTAACCATGTTCACAGCCTGTTTCTATGATTTTAAGCATCTGCATTTCGTTCCTGCAGGAACGAGGTTTGGGTTGCCCGTGCTGCTCACTTAGCCGGATAGATGCTAATGCCGTGCATAAATAAACTCACCACGTGACGCGCAAGATCCTCAGGAGTCCGCTTGCCTGTCAGCAGCTGCTGGGAGGTCAGCCTTTCGATGACGCCGACCAGGCACTCCGCAACAATGTGCATGTCGGAATCACGATCAAAGTACCCGTCCTGCTGCTCTCCCTTCAGATTTTGCTCAATCATGGCTGCCATTTCAGCCTTTACGATGGCGGAATCATCCCCGATGAAAAAACCGATTTGCGTCAAATCCGGGTCCTTGCCAAGAAACGTGAACAATCCCGTAAGCACGCCAAGCAAACGCCCGGCCACATGAGCCTCATCGATTCCGCTCTCCAACCGGCTTCCCTCGATCAGGCCTTTAAGCTCCGAACGAAATTTCTCCATCAGTTCCCTGAAAATCGCCTCTTTGCTCTCAAAATACAAATAGAATGACGGCTGCGTCAATCCTGCCCGGGAAACGATGGTGCTGATCTTGGTCTGATGGTATCCTGACTTCGCAAATTCATTGGCGGCAACAATCAGTAGTCTTGCCCGGCTTTCTTGTCCGTTCGCACCCTTCTTCCGCAAAGCTATCCAACCTCCGAATCTACCCATGATGTATGTATGCTAGTTACCCTTCATTATACTCTATATCGGAAAGTTGCTGCTACACATAAAGAGTCCCGCCTGGACCGAAGACTTTACATCGCCCCCGGAACGTTATAACGTAAAAGGGATAAGTTGCTTAACGTTTCAGCCAAAAAGGAGATTAATCACATGCAGGAACATACCCAATCCAACTCGGTAGATACAATCGAGTCATATAGCTCGGCCCCGCATTCCTCCAAGCGCGTGCTTATCATCACGGCGGTTGATGCCGAAAAAGATGCCGTGTTGCGCGGGCTAAAGAATGCGTCCGGATTCGAGGTTATCGCGGGCGGAGTCGGTCCGGCGGCCACGGCTGCCGCTACTGCCCGCCGGCTGATGCAAGCCTCCTACGATTTCGTTGTCAGCGCAGGCATCGCCGGAGGTTTTGCCGGTCAGGCTGAGGTTGGCTCCATCGTCATTGCGGACCTCATCCTTGCGGCGGATCTTGGATCCGAAACCGAAGACGGCTTCACCAGCGTTCAGGAGCTCGGCTTCGGAACGGATCGGATTCCGGTCGATGCTGCCGCTGCCGGCAAGCTTGTCGAGGCCTTGGAGGATGCCGGCGCCGCCGTGACCCTTGGTCCCGTGCTGACCGTATCCACCGCGACGGGAACGGCAGTGACGGCCGCCAGCCTTCTCCGCCGGGTGCCGAACGCCTGCGCCGAAGCGATGGAAGGGTTCGGCGTAGCCACCGCTGCCGCTGCAGCCGGTGTACCCGTGCTTGAGATCCGTACCATATCCAATCAGGTCGGTCCGCGGGACCGCGGCGCATGGAAGATCAAGGAGGCGCTGCAGGCGCTTGAGACAGCAAGTTCATTACTACCGGAGGTGCTACGATGAAAATCGCTTTTTCCCCTTGCCCCAACGACACATTTGTCTTTCATGCCTGGGTTCACGGTCTTATTCCCGGTGCTCCCGAGCTTGATGTATCCTATGCGGATATCGATATCACCAATCATTGGGCGGCCGAGGATCGGGAACATGACATCTTGAAAATATCCTATGCCGCGCTGCCCTGGGTGCTGGATGAATACGCCTTGCTGCCCTGCGGGGGAGCGCTCGGCCGCGGTTGCGGGCCTCTCGTTCTGACGGCGGACAAGCTGACGGACGGAAAGACCCCGGACAGTCCGGCTGCGTTGTCCGGCCGGCGGGTAGCCGTTCCGAGCGAGCGCTCCACGGCTTATCTGTTGTTTCGCCTGTGGGCCGCCCAAAACGTACCCGGAGGACTCGGCGAAATCGTGGTGATGCCGTTTGACCAGATCATGCCGGCTGTCCGCGACGGTGCCATCGATGCCGGGCTGGTCATTCACGAAGCGCGATTCACTTACCCGTCCTACGGATTGAAGCTGATGACCGATCTCGGCAGCTGGTGGGAATCCGATACGAATCTGCCGATCCCGCTGGGAGCCATCGTGGCCCGCAGGTCGCTGGATCTGGCCAGCATCTCGAGCTGGATCCGCTCCTCGGTCGAATACGCCTGGGAACATCCCGGGGAATCCCGGGATTATGTCCTCCGGCACGCACAGGAAATGGACCCGGACGTCGCCGATGCCCACATTGACTTATATGTCAATCCATTTACCGCGGAGCTGGGCGAAGACGGCTATGCAGCAATTTCCGCCCTGCTGAACCGCGCTGCCGATGAAGGGCTCGTGCCGCGGATCGATCCCGCGCTGCTGAAACGTCCGGAATAGCCGGATGATAACCGTATAACGACGTATTCTCTCGAAAGACCGACTGCATGCAGCCGAAGTTTTTCTTGGGAAAGTAGGAGGAGGCTCCCTCCGAAGTCAATACTGTATTTCTCTAAAAATAGAGGAACGCCCATGAGCCCGACCAACCGTGTCCGGCTTCTCTTTTGGCGTTCCTCTTTTTCCTGCCTGCGAATCGTTCATCCGAACTTTCCAAGTCAGAACTTGTTCCTCGCTATCCAATCATACAGCTGCCTGTAAATTCCGATAATTTCATCCATGGGCATCCTCACCAGCCCGCTGGACGATGGAGCTACAAACCCATGGACGCCGTCTACGACGGAGTCCGGCTGGATTCCCCAGTCCGCCTTGGCCTTGCCGCTGTATTCAGTATACACGCCCTTGCCGACAAAACAGGCAACCTCCGGTCTGTATTCCTCCAGCTTCTTCCGCAGCGTCTCTCTTCCGAGCCTATACTCTTCGCGGGTAATGTCTTCCGCGCCTCGGGTGGGCCTGGCTACAATATTGGTGAATCCATAACCCAGTTTAAGCAGTTCCCCGTCCTCTGCGGCTTCATATAAGCGTGGAGTCAAACCGGACTTATGCAGTATCCTCCAAAAATTGTTGCGCGGGTTTGCGTAATGGTGCCCCACTTCGCCCGATCGCAGACTCGGGTTAAAGCCGATAAATACAAGGGTTAATCCATAATCCAGATGATCGCTGACTTCGTCCATGCTTGATTCCTCCTCATCATCTAATCTGGGTTCCCTTAAGTTTAATGAGAGCTCGATGCGGCAGCGCTATTGTTGCGTTTGCGTATTTGGTGAATGCCCATCACGACGGCAACGAGCTCCCAGTCATCGAGAACATCGCTCTCATTCTGCAGCTGATAGGCTCCGGCTTGGAGCCAGCCGCTAATGCGGGAAAATTGGGCGATGCCCCTTCCGGTCTCATCCGTTATTTCATATTCATTGGAAAAGGCAGGCGAAGTGATCTCATACACGCCACGCGCCCCCGCATCGTATTCGAATTTTTTCGTAAAGAAACTCATCCGCATGCGCAGCAGACCCAGTTCTTTCCCATTGCCGCCCGTGATATTCCATTTGTTCGAGAAGAATCGGAACGAGCCGCTGCATACGGTCTCTCCCCCGGCGTTATACACGTCCAGCGAGGAGCCGAAAGCACTCTTCAAGTCCAAGCTTCCTATTACACGACCTTCCCTATTCATAATATCTGTCATCCCCGAGCTAAAAAAGTTATCCTTAAAATACAAATGCATGCCCCTGCTCCCCTTCCTCGATTTCCTGCATCCCTGTTATTCATACAACGATTTGCAGGTTAAATTGTTTCAAATTTTTTGCGGGAAATTCGGGAACCGATCCATGTTTCGATTGTCTAATATTCGAGGTGATGCTATTGGAGACCCTTAAATCTATGGTAGCCGTGAATGATCCAAGCACGCTGCTGAGCGGCTGGATGGAGTCCTTCGGCCAGGACGTGTGGAACTATGCGTTCTTCTTAACGAAACGCAAAGATGCGGCGGACGATATCAGTCAGGACGTGTTCCTTAGGGCTTATAAGCACTGGAATGATTTTGAGGGCCGAAGCTCGGTCAGAACGTGGCTGTTAACCATCACCCGCAATCTTTCCCTGAACTATCTCAAATCCTCCTTCATGACAAGGGTGTCTTTAACCGGCTGGATCACCTCCAAGCAGACCGAGCCTTCCGCGGAAAAAGAGTTCATGGATGCCGCAGCCGTCTCGCAGATCTGGAAATGCGTGATGGAGCTGCCGCCCAAATACCGGGAAGTGCTGATTCTGGAATTCCACTATCAGCTGCCGCGAAAAGAAATGGCCCAGCTGCTCGGCCTATCCGAAGGAACGATCAAGTCCAGACTGCACCGGGCGCGCGCCCGAATGGAAACGATGTTGAAAGGAGCGGATATCCCATGAAAACCGAACAAGAGCCGCAGCCGGATTGGATGCAGGAGCTTGCTTCCCCTCCGTTCAACGAGCCGATGTTCACCGCGAAGATGAAATCCGATGTATCTCAGAGCGCCGCAAACGGCTCCTTAAGCCGTAAACGACGAAGAGCTCCAGCGCGTCTTATCAGCATGACCGCGGGCGTATTGGCGCTGCTTCTCATAGCGGCGGCGTGGGGATGGCGCGAGTCCCCTGCGCTTCAACGGATGATCCCCATCCAGGGCTGGGGATACGCTGCCAAGTGGACTCCCCGCAGCGTATACACGGTGGATGGCGTGGATAAGCTTCAGGTTTTTCCGGGCGGGGAAACTGCAGCGGGCTCTCCGGCCGGAGCCTGGTGGAATTTATTAACCCCGATCCAAGAGCTTGAAGGGAAAACGATCAGCATATCCGCCGTTCACCGGGATACGGGAACTACCATCGAGGAGCTTGCCGAGACAGAGATTACCTCCGATATGGCTTACAATGACTTGACGCGAGTTTCTTCCCGCTTCGCTCTGCCGCTTTCCGGTTTATGGCGTTTCGACGTGATGGTGGACAACGAAAAATATGGCGATATCGTTATCGATGTTCCGGATGGCAGCTGGGAGCCGAGCCCGAGCTTCGTGTCCGGCAGTTATGCCATGACCGGCGTCGAAGGACGATTGGGCTTTATACACTCAGGCCTTATCGCTGGCAAGCCGAACAAATACATGTGGCATTTCTGGGGGCTTGACGAAGAATTAACGGGGGAGCTGGTCATCACCGCCGTGAAACAAAATTCGTCCGAAATCATCGATGTATTTAAATCTCGCGTCGCTCCTTATCCTCATAATGGTGCCGATGCCTCATTGCCGACAACGATGTTACTTCCTTCGTCTGGACTTTGGCGCATTATGGTCTCGATCGACGATCAATTGTTCGGCAGCGTCATTGTCGAAGTTGCTAAACCTTGAATTGGGGAAGCCGCAAGATACATGAGCCGCGGACCCTTAACACAAGCATGCCTCATGACAAGCCTCCTCGTGCAATCATGGAGGAAGCCGCTGCCTTGACCCTGCCGTTGAAATGAAACGGATTCCATTAAATAAGGCTGCCCCGGTCCGTAGAACATCTACGGAGAACCGGGGCAGCCTTTTTCAAGAGGAATATGACGGTTCATATTCCTCTTGTTCCATCAGCCAATACGCATTATTTCGCTTCCAATGCTTCCTTCGGCACTTCGATCTTGCTGATTTCGTTATGCTTGGAGTAGGCGCTCTTCATTTTCATATCCAAGGATACCTTCTGACCCTCGGCTTCCATTGCCATCACCATGTCCAAATCCGTTGTTACAGGCAGGTAAGATTCCTTCTGCACGCCATAAGTAATATGAATGCTCTTGATATCCATTTGGTCCATCATGGCTTCCATCTGCGGATCGTTGCCCGCTTGGCTCATCATAGACTTGGCAAGCTCCTTCAGATTGTCGCCGGAGACATCCGCCGTCAGGACGTATGCGTCTCCGTCCTCCGTTACTTTGAAGTCCTTAGCGAGGGTCTTGAATTGCTCTACCTGCTGCTCAGGACTCGCACTGCTCGGATCCAGGCTGTCGCGGATCTCTTGCTCCGATTCCTTCGGAACCTGCATCCATTGACCATCCATGAGCATGTAGATGCCGTCTTCCGTTATATACTGCTTCATCTCGACCTTGCCTTCCGGCGAATCCATCACGACGTTCTGCATCATCTCCACCGGCTCTAGCGTAAGCTCCGAATCGAGCGACATATCAACGTTTTGCTCCTGTTTCTCTGCGCCTTCAACAACGATGTGCTGCTTGACATCGGCTTTCATGGCAAAGCTCTTCAAGTTTTTCGAAGCTTCGGCCGATTTTTGAAGAAGCTCGTCAGCGGTTGGCAAAGCCTCCTCCTTCGGCTCTTCTTTAGCCGGCGGCGTCTCTGCCGGAGTCGTCGTCCCTTGTTCCGCTGCAGGCGGTGTTGCGGCATCATCTGCTGCTTTGTTGTCTTTGCCGCATGCCGTCATGCTCATAACCAAAATTGCCCCTAGTAATACTGCCGTCCACTTCTTCAATCGAATTTCCTCCTAAAATATGTATTCCGGATTACTTACCCATTCTATACGATTTGTAACATCCGTTGATCAAAATTTCCGAAAAAGGTACACTAGACCTAATTCTGTTCAGGAGGCGTGCTCGATTGGAAAACATTCTGATTACCGGATATCGAGCCCATGAGCTCGGTATTTACAATAACAAACATCAAGGCATTCCTTATATACGCAAAGCGATCGCCAATCGTCTGGTTCCGCTTCTGGAGGAAGGCCTCCAGTGGGTAATCACCCCCGGCCAATACGGCGTGGACCTGTGGGCCATTGAGGCGGCAATAGAACTAAAGTCCCAATACCCTCACCTGAAATGCTCCATTTTGACGGCGTACCAGAATCCCGAAGAACAATGGAACGATGATAAAAAAGCTTATTTTCAGGAAGTCATGAAGGGGGTAGACTTCTATGCGCCGGTCAGCAAGAGTCCCTACCAGGGGCCATGGCAGTTCACGGCCAGAGACGATTTGCTCCTCCGCAAAACCGATGGCATTCTGCTCGTGTATGACGAAGACGGCGGCGAAGCCAGCCCCAGGTTCATCAAAGAACGCGCGCTGAAGAAGCAGGCCGCGGACGGCTACCGCTTCATCAGCATCGGTTCCGAGGAAATCCAGGCGGTTGCCGACGAAGAGAGCATGTCGCAGGATGATTACTAGGTCGGCTGCCCTCCGGTTACCACTTCGATCCGCCGGAGGAATTGTTATTGTCCCAGCTTGATCCGCCGGACGAATTTCCGGATGGCGAATCCCCCCAGCCGGAACCGCCCGAGGAATGCGAGGAATGCGAGGAACCGGAGGAGCTTCCCCAGTTGGAGCCCGATGACCGGCTGCTGCTCTGCGCTGCCGCTTTGCGGGCGTCCGCCGCGGCTCTTCTCGCTTGATCGGCTGCTCTTTGGAGCTGCTGGGCCGCCCTGCGCTGCTGCTCCAGCATTTCCTGATGGCGAATCTCCCTCTCTACCCGATCGATATATTCCGCGATATTCAACAGTTCATGCGAGGCTTCCGCATACATCCCCTGCTCAAACAACTGCTCGACCCGGAGCCGATAAGACTTGTAATTTTTCTTGAATCCCCTGCTGGCCCTCCGCGAAACTTGTTTGAAACGCTGCTCGACCTGCACGGATAATCGTTCGGCTTCCTCCTTCTGACGTACAATGTCTTGAACCCCGTAGGCAAAATGCTCGGCCTCCTGGGTACAGCTCCTCGCTGCGCTCTCCAGATAATCCAGGTCATACAACGGGGATGAGAGCGCATCGCCCACGGTCTGTACATTTCTCCAAAATGAATCAGGCAGCCCTAACAGAAGCGAGTGGTTGCTCGTGACTACATTATGAATCTGCAGGGTCTTCTGCTGACTGACAAACACTTCTTGAGCCGCCGCCAATTCATGGCGTACAGCCTGGAGCCGATCATCCAGGCCTTCAAGCGTTTCCTTCATTTCCCGTACCCATTGCAGCACGCGGGCCATCGTCATTGACTCGTCCTCGATGATCTCGCTCGCCTCTTCGAACTCCTGCACCTCGTCGTGCGTCAAGCGTTCGGCCTCCGGAAGTTTACCGTCCGCCATGCGGACCCCCTGCGATTCCTTCGCCAAGGCCTGCTCCCAGCTTTGCCAATGCCTCGGCACATACTGGCTTCTGCAATGATTCAGCATCGATTGCAGCACGGAGCTTTCGTTATGAAATTGTTGTATTTGCCCGTATAACCGATCCAAATCGTTTCGATTCTGCCTTCTCAGCTCCGCCTGCCGTCTGGTCATGCCCAGCGCCTCTTTCAGCATAGCGTGCGCACGTTCCGAAGACTTGCGAACTTCACCCATATTCCCTTGTCGGAGATAATTTTCCAGTTGGTTCATCTGCTCCCTTGCATCATCCAGCCGCTCGAAAGGCCGGACCTTGATCCGATACAACTGGTGGGTCTCTATGATTTTAACAATCTCGGCGCGAATCGCCGCCGACTGATCCGAAAATTCATGAGCTTCCTTAACATAAACAGCCACGTCTTCGATGTTGCTCTTGCTCATGGAGTGCTTCTGCTCGGCTGCCTTTAGAACCTCCTGCGCCTCCAGCGGGTCAAACAGCTGGAGCTCGACGGCGTGCTGAATATCTTGTTCCAGCCCTTCAAGCTCCTGGTACAAGATCGGGAAGGGATATCCCGTATCGGCTGCTGTCCGGTCAAGGGTTTGCTTAAGCACCGTGTAATCCGCGTGCAGCTCCGTGGTTCTCCCTTTCGCCGTTTTATCGGCATGCTCGATGACGGTAATCCGGTTATCTTCGGCCTTGATCCCATGCTCCAGCCGATCGGCGATTTTCGAAAACCGCTGGATGGCTTCATCCATGGAAGCATAACGCAGGATGAAAATCCGGGTCTCCTGCAGCTCGGTACTACTCTCTGCGGCAGCCACCATAAACTCGGACAAACGATCTGCGATTTCCTGCACCGCTCTGCCTGTCCTGCCTTGAGCAATCCCCTGATAGGCGCCTACCTTCTCGAGACTTGCGTTGCATTTGACCAGCAATTCAGCGAACTGCTCCGAAATCATGGACAGTTTCCGCTTTTTAAGGTAACCCCTGATCAACATAAAGACTAGCGTGATTCCCAATCCCCCAGCAACCATTTCAATCCATGGGAGCTTCGGAAGCTCGATCTTCAGAGGAGCGGCAGTATCTGCCGTGGACGTTGACCGGGTTGTTTCATCCGTGGTTTTGACATTCCCCTTGTTCTCGGGTGTCGGTGATACCGCTTCGGCCTTACGATCATCTCCCTGAACGGGAACTTCACCGGCAGGCAGAGCTGCCAGGCGATGGACCTGGTGGATCATGCTCGCGCTGGCCTTCGAGAAACTTCCCTCTTTCGCATGCGGTATGAAATAAGCGTCCAGCATGGCGGTTATGGCGGAACTGCCGGTACCCTTCCCCTTATTCCTGCTCCATTCGTCGATGGCTTGCTGCAGCCGCGGATTGTTAAAATTGAATTCCACGCTCCGATCACCCGAAGAGATCAGCAGCAAAACATCCGCCGTGCCCAAATTCCAGGCATCGTACGCTGCATTGGCGTAATCCGTCGGACTTTGACCATCCAAACCCGGAACCGTCAATACAAAGACATGGATCTGCTCCCCATTGGCGATTTTACTCAAATACTGCCGCTGCGACGAATCAAACAAGCCGGCCGTATCTCGCACCAGCCCTTGTTTGGACGGAATACCCGCGGCCCATACCGATGTGCCGGTCCCTATGATCAGAACCAGCATGACAATCAACCATCGCATACGTTTCATTTCAAGCCTTCTCCCCCATTCCTACAAACAAATGAACTTTCTATATATATCGGATATCCAAGCCAACATAAAAAGCCATCTTTCAACTTTGCCCACGTCCGTCTAAATCGGTCGTCCCCAAGGTTTACGCAATAAACCTTGGTATCGTGTCAAATTTTTGAAAAATGGCTCTTTTCATGTTTTCTCTATGCCAGCAGATAGTCGTCAATGCTGGTATGCGCATAACCATGAGCTGCCGCCACGGCTCCATAGGTCACTTTGCCTCCGATGACATTGATGCCCTTGGCCAGCGCCTTGTCATGGCGGGCGGCAGACCGGATTCCTTTGCTTGCTATTTTCAACCCGTAGGGTGCCGTTACATTGGTCAATGCCATGGTGGAGGTACGGGCTACGGCGCCCGGCATATTAGCAACGGCATAGTGGATGACGCCAAACTTTTCATAGGTCGGATGATCATGAGTGGTGATCCGGTCGATCGTCTCGATCGAGCCTCCTTGATCAATCGCCACGTCCACGATGACCGATCCCGGGCTCATCTCTTTCACCATCTCTTCCGTGACGAGGCGCGGAGCCCGGGCGCCGGGAATCAACACCGCACCCACGACGAGATCGGCAGCCTTAACCGTTTCCGCAATGTGATACGGATCGGACATGATCGTTTTGACCCGCCCTTGAAAGAGATCATCCAGCTGACGAAGCCGGACGGGATTAATATCAAGAATGCTGACGTCCGCACCGAGTCCCAGCGCAATTCGTGCCGCATTGGTGCCGACGATGCCGCCTCCGATGACGGCGACCTTACCAGGTGCAACCCCCGGGACGCCGCTTAGCAGCACGCCTTTGCCGCCATGCGCCTTCTCCAGGAAATGCGCCCCGATCTGAATGGACATTCTTCCCGCCACTTCGCTCATCGGGGTCAGCAGCGGCAAGCTGCCATCCGCCAGCTGTATCGTTTCATAAGCAACGGCGCTCACCTTACGGTCCACCAGCGCTTTGGTCAGCTCCGGTTCGGGGGCCAGGTGCAGGTAAGTGTATAGAATCATTTCCTCCTGGAAGTAGTCATATTCCTCCTGCAGGGGTTCCTTTACCTTCACCACCATCTCGGCTTTCCAAGCCTCCGCAGCCGTTGCAACCACTTTGGCTCCGGCCGCCTCATAATCTTCATCGGTAAAACCGATCCCCAGACCGGCTCCGGATTGTACAAGCACTTCATGCCCGGCATTCCTGAAACTGATAACGGTACCCGGCGTCATGCCTACGCGGTTTTCGTTATTTTTGATTTCTTTGGGAACTCCAATAATCATTCCCATGGCCTCCTTCGTGGTCAGCTTTGCCTATCTAATTGCATTGTACCCATTTTTACCCAAACTGTGTACCTGTCTAAGGTCAGGGATTGTCCATCCGAATTTTTATCTATATATCCGTAGTATATGCCGGGACAAGAAGAACGACATACAAAAAATCACTCCCGGCAGACGGATTATAACGGATTTTTGTCCGTTATACCATCCTCTGCCAGAAGTGATACCATACTTGCGTATACATGTAAGACTTGCCTTCGCTGATGTGCAATCAGCTTACACTTTTTCGCGATCTTTCCCTTTATCGGATTCACCTGCGTTTTTATTCGCTTTCTCCCGATCGAGCTGCATCTCCTCCACCGTTTTCACCTTGAGTCTGGCTGCTCCTTCATACGAGCGGGTCGGGATCAGATTGCCGGCCGCCAGGCGTTCCTTCGCCTCGGCGATCGAAGCCGAATACTGAGGAAGCCATGCTTCACCGGCTACCAGCATTTCATCGACCAGCTGCCAGATTTCCTTCGGATTGCATACCGCCCCGATCAGCGGATCCATCATAAAGGCCTGCCGAAGCAGCTTGTCATCTCCATGAACCGCCGCTTCAACCGCCAGCCGTTGAACGGATATGCTTACGCTGCATACGGCAGCCGGGCCAAGAGGCAAATTCCCGACAAGCGGCATGGAAATGCCGTTGCGGTCAACGTATCCCGGTGCCTCGATGACGGCATCCTCCGGCAGGTTAGCGATAATGCCTTCATTCACAACATTAAAGTGTCCCCGGTATACCCTGCCGGTCTCCAAGCCTTCAATGATGTAGGAGCCGTGCTCCTCTCCCCGGTGCTCCGGCTTGAATTCCATTGCCGGATCCTTCATCCAGTTCGGGAAATCGGTCTCGAACCAGTTGCGCCCCTCGGTGCAGACTCGCAAATACCCGCCCGTCTCTCCGTTGATCCAGCTGCTGAGATCAATCCACTCCGTAATTTCCTCCGGCCGTTTGCGGTACCAAGGCACGTATTCGCTTAGATGGCCGTTGGATTCGGTGCTGTAATATCCGAAACGACGGAGCATATCGATGCGGACCTTCTCCGTCCTGCTGTATTCGGGATGGCGCTCGAACGCCTCCAGCAGCCCGGCCGTCAAGTCCTTGCCTTGATGCGAAGCTTGAATATACCAAGTCTGATGATTGATTCCGGCACAGACAATATCGACGTCCTGTTTCTTTAAACCGTAAACCTCGGCAATCTGGTGGTGCCCATGCTGCACGCCATGGCATAAACCCACCGTCCGTACGCCTCCATACTGATTGCATGCCCATGTCAGCATGGCCATCGGATTCGAGTAATTCAGCAGCAGGACATCGGGCGCGCACACCTCGCGAATATCCCGGCAGATGTTCAGCATCTCGGGGATTCCCCGCTGGCCGTACATGATGCCTCCTGCGCAGAGCGTGTCGCCCACGCACTGATCGATGCCGTATTTTAGCGGAATGTCCACATCCGTGCGGAATGCCTCCAGACCGCCCACGCGGATGGTGCAAATGACGTATTTGGCATCCTGCAGTGCCTGCCTTCGATCCGTGGTGGACTGGATCGCAATCGACAGCCCGTTCTCATTAATGTCCCGCTGACATAATTCCGTGACCATCTCCAGGTTATGCCGGCTGATGTCGGTGAAAGCGACCTCGATATCACGGAACTCCGGTACGGTCAGCAAATCGCGCAGAATCCCCCGGGTAAAGCCGATGCTTCCCGCTCCGATAAAAGCAACCTTAAATGACATTTTATCCTCTCCTAAGCTACTAATTAGATTGTACCCATTGTAGCAATGGAGGGGCGGTAAGCGTTATCAAAATCATGACCTCTTGGACCCTTCGGAGTCAAAAATCCTCACTTCTTATCTTCGACATCGTCTTCACCGTAGTTCCAGGCATTCCGGTCTTTCCGAAGACGATATTCCACCGGCGTGCTGCCTGTATACTTCTTGAATAACATATGAAAATATTGCCTGCTGCCCACACCCACATAATCCGATATTTCATGGATGGGGATATCCGTCTGCTCCAGCAGCATCTTGGCCTTTTCCATTCGGATCGTTGTCAGGTACTCGGTTATCGTCCTGCCTGTCCCTCTGCGGAATACCCGGTGCAAATAGCCGGGATGCAGATTCACTTCCGCAGCTACGTCCTTCACCTGAATCTGGCGGTCATAGTTCTGATGCAAATAATCGACGCTGCGTTTAATATAGAAGTCGCTCTGCTGCATGTCGCTGCGTTCTCTTTCTTCATACAAACGGGCGATGCATACCAGCAGCTGTATAAACAACGCATGCGTCATCATCCTGCCGTCGGTACCTCTCTGATCGAGCTCAAGCACAAGGCTTTTCAGCACCGGATATACCTCCTCCTGATCAGCCAGAACCAAATAGCGGAACGGCCGCTTTAAGAGAAAAGATACCTCTTCTTCTTCTCCGACGATATGCCTTAAAGATGGCGCCTTCCCTTCACTTTCCATAGAACCGAATTCCACGTTCAGCATTCGGCATGAGGCTGCCTGATCCACGATTAACCGATGCGGAACACCGGCATCCAGCACCATGAATTCTCCTTTCTTCAAAATGACGCTCTTCTCCGTATCGCCTGCCTTCACGTCAATCCGGCATACTCCGGAAATCATATACATGATTTCGGTTGAATCATGCTGATGGTAGGGCATTTCATAATTCATCCACTGTTTATAATAATAGGCATAAAAGCGCGGGACATAATCCCCCTCTTCCAGCATTTGCTGAAACAAGCTGCCGTTCACAACCACTCCTCCTCCCCTTTGTCATAAGCAGAACAGCATTCGGTTTATAAAAAACGCCCATCGACGCCATAAACTTACAGAACTCGGTGACCACGGCTACGCGCATATAAAAAAGCCTGGCCCTTAGGCCAAGCTTATCATCATTATGGCAGTGGTGCTACGAGATTTTGAAAGCGGAGACGGTATGGTTCAACTCTTCGGCAAGCTCGGCAAGCGATTGTGCCGTTGCAGCCGATTCCTCGCTTGTAGCCGCCGTTTCCTCGGTGGACGAAGAGATCGTCTCGATCGCCGTCGCCACCTCGGCGGCCTGGGCCGCCTGCTCCTCGCTGGCGGCGGCAATATCCATGACTTTGCCTGCCGACTCGTTCACCATGCTTGTAATATGGGCAAAGGCTTCGCCGGCTTTTTCCGTATGGATGACGCCCTGATGCACCGCCTCCACGCTATCGGCCGTATTCTTCTGCATGCCTTTGATAATGTCGGCAATCTGCTTCGTGGCTCCTCCGCTTCGTTCGGCAAGTTTGCGCACCTCATCCGCCACCACGGCGAACCCTCTCCCTTGATCCCCTGCGCGTGCAGCCTCGATCGTGGCGTTGAGCGCAAGCAGATTGGTCTGCTTGGCGATATCGTCGATTACCTCGATGATTTCGCCGATCCGCTGGGAGTCTGTCTCTAGCTTGGCAACATGCTCGCGTATCCGATTCATGCCTTCCACCGACTGCTGGACGATTCCGCTGCCTTCCGCTGCAATCCCGGAAGTCTGGTTCACGAGCTCGGACGCTGCCGATGCATCGCTTGCAACGGAATTGATGGCATTGGACCATTCCTGAAACAATTCGCTGACCGTTTGCACGGATTCAGCTTGGCTGCTGCTGCCCACCGCAAGCTCCTCGGCACCGGCCGACAGCTGCTGCGAAGCGGCGGCAACCGAGGATGCATTCATATTCACTTTGCCTATCATTTCCCTCATGCTCTCCAGCAGTTGAGCGAATACCCGGGACAGCGTTCCGATTTCATCCGCCCTGCGAAGATAATCCGCCGGAACCTCCTTCGTGAAATCTCCCTTGGACATGGATTCGCCGATCGCTACAGAAACGCCCAGCGGTTTCACGATGGATCTCGTTAACAGGATTACGATGGCCGCCAAGGCTGCCAAGGTGATCACGCCTGCCGCTATGATGGAGATGATCAAGGCATCCGAATTCGCGGTAATCTCGTCCATCGGAATAATGATGGCAGCCGACCATGGCGTTTCGGTCAATCCGGTCTTAATCGGCGTATACAGCTTGTACAGAGCGGTGTCTTCCTCGGTATAGACATCCCCTTCCCGAATGGCATCCAGTATGAGAGGAACCGTCTTGCCAGGATAGGCTTCTTCCAGCTTCTGTCCCATCAATCCGTCCTCCGGCGACGTTACGATCACGCCGGTATTCGAATAAATATGCGCATACCCCGTATCAAATAATCGGAATTGCTCCATGACGCTTTGCAGATGTGCGAGGGATATATCGACGCCCACTACGCCGACGGTCTTGCCGTTATCGATAATCGGCACGACGAGCGACGTCATCATGACATCCTCGTTGCCTACTTTGAACTCGTACGGATCCATAATGATCTCTTTGCCGCTGTTCTTCGCCAGAAGATAGAAGTCGCCTTCCCCTTCCTGCTCGTAATCCTCTATAATCGAACGCTCCAGACCTGCTTCCGTCCTTGCCCAGTAGGACATCATGCGTCCCGAATGATCGCTGCCGAGTTTGTTTCGGTAATCGTTATCCCGGCCGTCAAAAGCATCCGGCTCCCATAACGTCCAGATTCCTTTCCAGGACGGATTATCCTCCAGGTTTCTTCTCAATATTTCATTAACGGCTTGACGATTCGTTGTGTCGGTCTCTTTCATGCCAACGAAGCTTACGGCCAAAGTACGTGCAGAGTTCATGACATCGTCAAGCTCGGCCTGAACCAGCGCGCCGATCTTCTCACTCGTTGTCACTGCAAGCGTCTTGGCCGAATCGAGAGCTTCTTCCGTTGTCGTCATGCTGATATAGGTCATCATGCTGCCTAAAAATATTGTGATTGCTCCCAAAATAATAAGCAGCATGCGACTTTGAAGTTTCATCGCAAACAAAGATTTCCATCGTTTCATTATGAGTCACCCTCGCTTCTTCCGGCTGTTAAATCATTCCACTCTTCTTCAAGCTGCGCCAAAACTTCCTCAATCTCTTCCCGTGACAAGAGATCATCGACGCCATATTCAAATAGGTCCTTTGTCATGCCGCGAGTTACCATCCTTCCTACTTACAGACTATATCCATCCAGTAACATAAGCATATACACTTGCTTACCGTTCGTAACCGAAATTCTCTTGCGTGCTCACGCAAGAATTTTGCGGGATGCCTTTGCGGTTTATTGTCGAATCTTTACGAAATGAATAGGAATCATGTCGAAACATGCTTTTTGATATCGTCTGAACTTATAGAAAAAAGACCGAGTTTATCAGCTCATCTGGACAAAATCGGAATCCGACAGAATCCCCATTTGCTTCGCTTTCAGCGCAGCCTCTATGCGTGACTTCACATTCAACTTTTGAAACAGGTTGGTTAAGCAGTACTCCAGCGAACGCTGGCTCATAATAACCGTCCCCGCAATTTCCTTATTGCTCTTTCCCCGAGCGATTTCCTTGAGAATGCTGTATTCTTTATCGGTTATAGACTGGGCTGCCGGCGCACCCGCCGTCCGTTCCGGGCCATTCGCGGTCACGCGGCGGAGCTGCTTCACAAGTGTCAACGGAAGAACCACTTCGCCTCGCAGCGCACACCGAACGGCCGTCACCAGCTGCTCTTTGCCTGACGTTTTCGAGACAAAACCAGCCAGTCCCGCCTCCATGATCAGGTTAAAATGATTGCTGACTTCAAAGCCCGTATAGATCAGCATCACCGCGTTCGGAGCGATCCGGAGGATCTGCTTGGCCAAATCGATTCCGTTTATCCCCGGCATATGCATATCGATCAGCATCACGTCAAAGCGCTCCGTATTGACCAGTTCCAGCGCGCGCTCCGGCGTATTCGCAAGCTTGACGAACATATCCTTTTCCTGTTCGAGCAGCACCTTGGTTCCCTCCATCACCGAGGGATGGTCATCCACCAATAAAATATCGATCTTCATAACCCTCATGACTCCTTTAGTCTGGTATCTTGTTTGCTGCTTTGCCGGTATCCATGCTTACTTTGCCGTTATCGATATATAGACAGCCAGCCCCCCGCTCTCCGATGAGTCGAACTGGATTTTGCCGTTCATGCTTCTCACCCTTTCCTTCATGCCGCCGATTCCCATACTGTTGAATTGATCCGGCTTCTGGCTGGGATCAATTCCGACTCCGTTATCTTCATAACTCAGATTGACCTCATCCGACTGGGTGGACAAACGAAGCTTTACCTCCGTCGCATTGGAATGCTTCGTGGCATTCGCCAGCAGCTCCTGAACGATCCTGTACAACCCGATCAAATGGTCGTCACTGATATCATCAACGAAGCTCGAGCAGTCGAACTGTATGGAGTAATTGGTGCGGAGCTGGGTGAATTCAAACAATGCCTCAAGCGAACGTTCCAGCCC
This sequence comes from Paenibacillus sp. HGF5, assembly GCF_000204455.1. NCBI lineage: Bacteria > Bacillati > Bacillota > Bacilli > Caryophanales > Paenibacillaceae > Paenibacillus > Paenibacillus sp. HGF5. The sequence goes on from NZ_AEXS01000067.1 coordinate 147,179, forward strand.
CTCTTCCTTCAGCAGCGGTGGGCGAAGCTCATTGCACGTAATTCGGATCTGATAAATGACATCCAGAAGCCCCTGCTCAATCTCCTCCAGCTGTGGACGCAGATGTTCCGGCAGATCAAGATCCGATGTAATCTGATTCAATTTCCTGTACCAGATAATCTGTTCCTGGAGCGCGGCATCGTGAAGATCCTGGGACAGTCGCTTCCGCTCATTCTCGGAGAGATGCAGCATCAGCCGCAGCAGCCAAAGGGGCATGATCTGCTGTGAGGATCCCAGCTTCTCCAGCTCCCTCGTCAAGTCCTCAATCACGCGAAAATTATCGTACAGGACGCTTGCATAGCGGGTAATCGTCTCCAGCCATATTTTCTTGGCCTGAATCAGGAGCAGCGGAGTCTCGCCGCCGATGCAGACGATGCTGCTGTCCCCGTTCATCTCCCCGATCTTGACGAAATATCCGTCGCACGTCTCAAACAGCTTACAAAGCGGAACATGCTCGGGACCGCATTTATGGATCGAATGAAGCACCCTTTGCGGCAGTTCCTTGCTGCCGCCTTGAATCTTGATATGCAGGCTGTGGTGGTTGATCCGGATCAGGCTCACCCGGTCCGTTCCCAGCACTTTCCTGATCTCCTGCACGATCCGGGCGTTCAATTCGCTGATCTTCACCATCCCGAACAGATCGGAGGAGAATTGATCCAGGCTCATCTGAAGCCTGAAATACCGGTCCTCGCTCTCCCGGACAAGCCGCTCTGCAGCAATCCGCTCCCGTTCGGCCTGCTTCTGTTCCGTTACATCCCGAATAATGGTAAGTGCCGTATTATCGCCTATATAAGGGATCGGCGTCGTGATGGCCTCGATATCGATGATCATTCCATCCAGCCGGACCAGCTTATTTCCCGCGAGCTCGGAGGTATTCCCGCTTTCGTACACATGTTCAACCTCAGACGTCACGAACTCGAGCTGGTCGGAAGGAATCACGTCCTGGAAGGAGGTGCCGTCCAATTGCGCGATGTCCCTGATTCCCAATAAGGATAAGCCAGCGGGATTCGCATAAATGTAAGAAAAATCGGAGTGCAGGAACATCGCGACCGGTGCGATATCCAGAATGTGGCGGTTGATACGGTCGCTCTCCATCAGAGCCCGTTCCGCTGATTTGCGGGCGGTAATATCCTCGAAGAAAATTTCAATGGCGTCCGATTCCTCGTCATACAGGGCCGTCGCCACGACATCGACCCGCTCTCCGTCCACCCGCTTTATGGATAACTCCTCGGGAACGACCCGCCTGCTGCGAATCAGCTGCGTGAGCCGTTTGCGTGCCCACTCCTCATAGGGATCAAACACCCAGTCCCAAGGATCGGTGCCCAGGATATTGTCGGGTCCAGCGGCACCAAGGATCCGAAGTCCGGCGGGATTCACGTACATCAGCTTGCGTTCTTTGCACACTGCGATGGCAATAGGCGATAATTCCACGAGGCGGCGATACCGGTTCATGCTTTCCTTGAGCGCCTGCTCCATCTTCTTGCATTCCGCCATATCATACAGCGCCTCTTCCATGCGGAATCGGGTGGTGATGTCAATGGCAATGCCATCGGTCCGGACGATTTGCCCGGACTCATTCATCGTCGGAATCATTTTCACCTGAACCCAGCGTACGTCGCCCTCCGCATGGAGGATGCGGTATTCGGTATGAACGGCCTCGCCTTTCCGAAGCTTGTCAACCAAGGATCGGAACAGCGCCATATCCTCGGGATGGATCATCGTTTCCCAGGAGAGCCCGTCCGAGAAATCGCGATGCGAATAACCCGTGATTTTATGAAAAGCCAAGGATGTATTTTGTATGGTCCTGGTGCCGACATCGTACGACCAAATCCCGACATCCAGCGTAAGCAGCATATCGTCAAGCATGCGGAACCTGCTCTCGGCCATGTCCAAGGCCCGATGGCTTAACTTCCGTTGATAGCCACATCTGTATAAGATAATCAAAAAAAGAATTGTCATGGCGGTCAACACCAAAACGGTTGCCCCCAAGAAGTAGCTGTGCATGATGTTTGATAGTCTCCTTATGAAGCATACACGCAATTCACGACAGGGCTTTGCGTTATGCCGAATGCAGGCTGCGGGACGCCCAATGGCAGCCATATCATTTATCGGCAGATCCTTCACAAATGCGAAGATCAGGAACTAAGAAATTTTATGTCACGTTTCTGAGTGTCATATCTGCGAAAATACACGAAGCGCCAGTGGTCCTATGCATGTGCATGCCCTAAGTGAAAAGGGTCGATCGACGTACATGCCAAGATGACAGACTACGTATCGAAGGGAGTTTTCTTGCGTGTTCAGGAGGGTAAACACCTGTGGAGGTATCCCCGTTCCTTGTCTCTTGCCAAAATAAAAGCTCGAAGCCGTTTCTCGCTTCGAGCCTTCCATAAGCTTTACATAGCTAACCTTATGCCAAATCCCACTCGGAATGGATCTTGGGCACATCCGATATCAGCTGCTGCGTATACGGATGCTGCGGATTCAGGATAACCTCTTCCGCAGGTCCGCGCTCCACGACTTTCCCCTGTTCCATAATATACAGCGTATCGCTTACATAATAAGCAAGCCCTACGTCATGGGTAATAAATATAATTGTCATGTTGTTCTCATCCCGCAGCTTCAAGAGCATATCAAGGATCGTGGACCGCGAGCACGCATCGACCATGGAGGTCGGTTCATCCGCAATAAGCAGCTTCGGATGAAGCATGAAAATCCGGGCGATCATCAAGCGCTGCATCTGCCCGCCGGACAATTCGAACGGATATTTATTGTGCAGCTCTTCGAATTTTAGATTGACGAAGGAACACGCTTCCTTCATCTTGCGGAATTGCTCCTCCTTCGTCAGTTTATCTCCCTGCAGCTTAATGCAGTCGAGCAGCAGCTTCTCGACTTTGTAGAACAGGTTGAACGAAGAGAACGGATCCTGGAAAATCGCCTGAATGTTCTTCCAATAGCGTTTGCGGTCTCCATGCCGCTTCAGCCGTCTCGGCTTGCCCATATATTCAATCGTCCCGCTGCTCTCTTTCAGCAAGCCCATGATCATTTTTGCCAGCGTCGTTTTGCCGCTTCCGCTCTCGCCGACAATCGATATGATTTCGCCTTCATGAAAGGTAAAGCTGACATCCTCCACGGCGGTTGTCTTCTGCTTCCCGTATCCGAACACCTTCGTGAGGTGTTCTCCCCGAATCAGTACGTCATTCCCCTTCATTCGCATACCACTCCTTAAGCACATCAGGCTCCACGATGCACCTATAGATTCGATCCCCCACGGTCCGGGACGTTATCTTGCCCTTCCGGCAGGCATCCTGCACATAGGAGCAGCGGTCGGCGAACCGGCAGCCCTCCGGCACGTTCTTCAGATTGGGCGGGGTCCCCGGAATGGCGGCAAGCTTATGGCCCTTCATGCCCTCCTCGGGCACGATGATGGAGCCCATCAGCTTTTTCGTATAAGGATGGATCGGGTCAAATATCATTTGCTCTGCGGTTCCCCGCTCCACGATTTCCCCCGCATACATGACGATGATGTCATCCGTTACATGATAGAGCAGCGGCAGCTCGTGCGTGATGAAGACAAGGGATTGGATAAAGCCGCGGTCCAGCAGGCTCTTCAGCAGCTTGATTACCGCTTTCTGCGAGGTTACGTCCAGAGCCGAGGTCGGTTCGTCCGCAATCAGCACTTTCGGATTCAGAATGGTGGAAATCGCGATGACCGTTCTCTGCTTCATGCCCCCCGACAGCTCGTTCGGATAGGAGTTCAGCACCTTGGTCGACAAATTCAAGGTCTCGAACCGCTCCGCCGCCATATCCCACACCTGCTTCTTGTTCAGCTCGGGGCGGTGCTCCTTCATGATATCCTCGATGAATCGAATGATTTTGAGCGTAGGATTCAGGGCATTCATGGCCGCTTGCGGAATATACGATATCTCTCTTCCCGACACCCGGGAACGAAGCTGTTCCTTGCCAAGCTTCATAATGTCCGTGCCGTTGATGACAATCGAGCCGCTGCCGAAATGCAGCGGCGGATAATAGAATCCCATCAGGCTGAGGGCAAGGGTCGATTTGCCGCAGCCGGATTCGCCGGCAATGCCAAGCGTCTTCCCCTTCTCGAGCGAGAAGCTCACGCCGTCTACGGCATATACATGCTCCTTCAGCCGGGTACGGTAAAAGGTTTTCAATTCGTTAACTTCCAATATATTTGTGCTCAAGGCCCCATCAGCTCCTAATCTTCGGATTGAATATTTCGTCCATGCCGGTGTTCATCATGTACAAGGAGAAGGTGATGATGGCGATGGAAATCGCCGCCGGGATAAAGGCCCACCAGGCCCCGGCAACCGGCGCTTCGAAGACGAGCGCCCAATTCATGATGATGCCGAGGGAAATCGTGTTGTAAGGGCCGAGTCCCAGCATCGAAATGGAAGCCTCAGAGAGAATGCCCGATGCCGTCTGCAGCACGAAAGCCATCACGACATAGGAGGCGATGTACGGCAAAATCTCCGAGACAATGATGCGCGGCGTGCTGTACCCGGATATTTTCGCGATGTTCACGTGATCCCGGTTTCGCAAAGAGGAGGTTTGCGCCCTTACGGCCCTGGCCGTCCAGGGCCAGCTGGTGATGCCGATGATGACCGCCGTGACAAACGAGCTGCGCGAATCGATGCTGACCGAGATCAATATCAGGATGACAAAGGAAGGAATCACGATGAAAATGTTGGTGATCGCGGTCAGCAGATTATCGATCATGCCTCCGATATAACCTGAGGCTAACCCGATCACAAGGCCGATCACGGTAGCAAAGACGCCGGCTATCAGCCCCACCTGCAGGGAAGTCCGAATGCCGTAGATCAATTCAAGAAATAAGTCCCTGCCGAAGTTATCCGACCCCAGCAGCAGCTTCGAGTCCGGCGGCTGATAGGCCAGCGCGATCATCTCCAGCGGGTCATTGCGGTTAAAGAGCGGGTAGATCAGCACCATGCCGATCATGGCCAGCAGCATGCAGGCTCCGAACATAAACTTTGGCGATTTGATCAATATGCGAAAGGAACTGTTCATATTATTGATCCTCCATCTGAGCGGCCTTGATTCTCGGATCGATCCAGCCGTAGATTAAGTCAATCGTAAAGTTGGCCAGCAGCACAGCCAGAGCGATCAAGAGGGTGCAGCCCGAAATTAACGGATAATCGAGCTGACGGATCGCCGTGAACATCCAGGTTCCGATTCCAGGATAACTGAACACGATCTCGCAGATCAGAGAGCCGCCCACCATCGTGCCGATGGATAACGCCAGTCCCGTTATCTGGGGCAGCATGGCATTCCGGAATACATATTTCGCGATCTTGGAATCCCGTATCCCGAGCAGCTTGCTGTACAGCACATAATCCGAATTCAGTTCATAGATGGACATCTCGCGCATGCCGATGGCTTGACCGCCGATGGTCACCAGCACGATCGACAGGAACGGAAGCGTGTGATGCCGAAGCACCGAAGCGAAGAATTCAAAGCTGAGCGTCGGCACCATCTGATAGTCGTAGCCGCCATGCAGCGGAAACCAGTTCAGGGACAGCGCGAACACGTACAGCATGATGATGGCCAGCGTGAAGAACGGAATGGAATTCACGAATAAAGCCACCGGAAAAATCACTTTATCGAACACGCCCTTGCGGTATGCCGCAACGGCGCCAAGCACGTTGCCGATGATCCAGCCAACCAGGATGGCCGGAAGCTGGAGACCGATCGTCCACGGCACTGCCGAGGCCAAAATCTCCGTGACCGGTTTCGGATACAGCCCGAACGAAGTGCCCAGGTTGCCGGTCGCCAAATTTTTCAGATAGATGAAGAATTGTTCCCATAAAGGCTTATCGATGCCGAACTCCACGAGAAAGGTCTCATAGACCCGCTTGATCGTATCGCTGTCGGTCATCCCCTGCGTCATCTCGGACACGATCATGCTGACCGGATTCCCCTCAATCATCCGGGGCAACAGAAAGTTTAGCGTAACGGCGATTACCAGCGTCAGAAAATACCAGAAGAACTTCTTGACGATATATTTTCCGTAAACACTCAAGCAGCTCACCCCCATGAATCGCACCTTCGAATTTGGTGGAAAAGAGACCTATATCAGGGGTGCTAATCCGCCAATACAGGTCTTCGTTCATTGAGTTATATCGCTCAGTTATGAATCTGATACAGCGACTTGATGCCGGCCCCATCCATTGAAATTTGAGGAGGGATGTTGCTGCCGTCCCCTTCGGTCGGGAAGCCCTTCCAGACCGATTCATTAACCGTATCGAATACCCATGGACGATACATGAGCGGAATCGACGGAATATCCTTCAACCAGATTTGGGTCAATTCGGTGTAGAGCGCTTTCAATTCGGCTTCGTCCGAAATGGTAGGAATCTTCTCGATGATGGCATCCGCCTGATCGTTCTTGTATCGGCCCCAGTTGTAGAATGCCATTTCGCCCATTGGCGCAACGCCTTTGGAGTACATGATGGTCATGGCGCGGTTCCACGGCTGGCTCGGGCTGACTCCGCCCGCAGGCGTGTTCATGATAATGTCGAACTTGCCGGTCTGAAGATCATTGGTCCATACCGGCGCTTCCGGGAATTTGGTCCGAATCTCGATGCCGATCGCTTTCGCGTTCTGGGCGACGATCTCAAGCGCCGCATTCCAATCCGACCAGCCGTACGGACACTCAATCTCAAACGGACCCAGTCGGGTACCGTTCAGAACGCGGATGCCGTCTTTCCCTTTCGCGGCGCCGATGGAATCAAGCAGCGCATTGGCCGCCTCCACGTCCGTTGTCCACTGGAGCGGTTTGATGGCCGCCTGGTCCACATATTTTGCTTCGGCCTCCGTATTGAGCGTCAATGACGGCTCCATCGGGGCGGAGTAGCCGCTGATGGCCAGCTCCGAGATTTTGCCGTAGTCGATCGCCATGGCAATCGCTCTGCGGACATCCGCATTGTCGAGTCCTTCCTTCGTCATGTTGAAGAAAATCGACGGCATGGAGCCGGGCACATAATAAGGCGCCTCTTTGATATAGGTTTTGACCGGAGCCCCGCCTTCCCACATTTTCCATACCTGCGGAATAAACTGCTGCGATACGTCGACCTGGCCGCTCTTGAATGCCAGATCGCCCGCGGCATTATCTTTATAGATGACATGGGTGATGTACTTTGGAGCCGGCAGCTTGCCGAAGAGCGCCTGGCCCCAGTAGTTATCGTCCCGTATAATCGTGATTTTCTGGTCATTGTAAAAATACATTTTATATGGCCCCGTTCCGATCGGGTCCTCGTTGACTTCCTTCCGAATGGTGGCAAGATCGTTATTGGCTTTCTTCTCGACCTCTTCCCAGACATGTTTGGGCAGCATCGGCATGATCTCAATGCTGTCGAGCACCGTCAACTTGTTCGGATTGTCTTTATTGAGTGTAATGTTTACCGTTTGCAGTCCGTCTGCCGTTACGTCCTCGATGTACGTCCAGAAGCTGCTCCAGTTGATGTCATACTTTTTGCCAAGCTGGTAGGTATAGACGACATCGTCGGATGTGAACGGCTTGCCGTCGCTCCATTTGGCATCCTGGTTCAGCTCGATCCGCAAATTAAGATCGTCGGTCCATTCGTACTTGGTCCCAAGCAGCGGCTCTAACTCGCCTGTGAGCTGGTTGACCATAAACAACGTTTCATACACCAGTTCCCTCGAATTTCCGTAGTTGATCGGAAACGCCGGGTTTCCGCTAAGCAGGTTGAAATTCGTGGGCGCTCCCCATTGCAAGCCGTTCACATAAAGCGTTTCGTTTCTCGGCGTTGCTTTCGCATCGCCCTGCGGTGCCGGTTCTTCGCTTCCTCCGGGCGTCTTAACTTCTTCATTAGGCGGAGGTGTTTCTGATGCTGTCGGCGGCGGCGTCACGCTTTGGCATCCGGCGACAAAAAAAGACGCGGCCAACAATAGAATGAACATGGGTCTCAGAACGATTTTCAGCTTCACTTGTGAACCCTCCCATTCATGGAAATGTGTTCTCACTTAAGTGCTGAGTATCCGAGTCGAACATCGGTTGTCTGCAAGCGCTTTCTTGATGGATTTATATGTGCCTCTGTTCAATCTGAGTACGAATTATTTTTTTTGTCATTTTTATTCAAGCCTCAAGGATTTTTCCATTTGACGTCGAACTTGAATGGACATGGTAATCTAGCGGACGATCCGATACTCTTCAAAGGGGTGGGCCTACTGCCTGTGATCAAAGATGTTTTGCTGCAGTTGTTGTTTGCATTGATGCCTTTTGTTGCATACAACATCTATTACAGAAAACTGACAGTCAACTATTCCCGTAATTTCATCATTGTCATTTGTTCGCTGTGCATGCTGCTGTCCATGACCTTTGCTTCGTCTGTCCAAAGCGGGCTGATCTTTGACGTGCGGTATGTCATTATGTTCTTCGGCATGCTGTTCGGAGGGTTCCTGACAGGGGCAATTCTGCTCGTGGAATTTCTAATCTACCGGTTGTACATTGGCGGATCCGGCATGATCGACGCCATTATAATCTTGATCTTTACGTTCCCGCTGTCCGTTCTGCTGTCATTCCTGTATCACCGAAGCAAACACAAATTATGGATCATTTTTATAGCCGGCATCAGCTTCTCGGTCCTTCCGCTCCTGGTGCTCTATATAACCAAACCCGACTACATCATGAATTACTTTGTTTTTAATATTTTTGCCATGCCGGTTCATAACTCGCTCGGGATATGGCTTCTCGTGACCCTGTTTAACAAATCCGTATCCGACAAGGAGCTATATCTGCGGTATATCCAGAATGAAAAAGCCGAAGCCGTGAATCATGTCGCCGCCTCCCTTGCCCATGAGGTCCGCAATCCGCTGACCACCGTGCTGGGGTTCCTGCAATTGATCAAAAGCGGCACGTTCCCTCCGGAAAAGACCGAACGATTCCTAGAAATCAGCATGGAGGAAATTCGCCGAACCGAACAGATCTTGTCCGAATACCTCTCGATCAGCAAGCCTCACTTGCCGTTTCAGCAGCGAATCGAGCTTGCCGCCCAAATCAAGTCCGTCGTTGAGCTTATGACTTCATATGCCAATATGAGCAACGTCACCCTCAGCACGGACTCCCCCCAGTCCAATCTCTACATTTCGGGGAGTCCCGCAGAGCTCAAGCAGCTGCTGGTCAACTTTATTAAGAATGCGATCGAGGCGTGCAAAGACGTCGACAACGGCATGGTCAACATTACCGTCTATGAAGAAACGGAGCAGGTGGCCGTGGAAATCAAGGACAACGGGATCGGCATGACACCCGAGCAGCTAAGCCGTCTCGGTTCGATCTACTATTCCACCAAAATGAGCGGCACCGGACTTGGGCTCACCTTCTCCTATCAAGCCATCCGCGCCATGAACGGAAGCGTCTCGGTACGAAGCTCGCCAAGATCGGGAACCGTGTTTCTCATCACGCTCCCGCGCGCGAAACTGAACCCGTAAGAGATGACGCACGAGGTCCGTTAACGAAAAAGAGAGGCGTCTTTCCGGGCGAAAGAGCGTCTCTCTTTTATTGGGCTTGCAGCATAATTTCTTTAGCCTCAAAACTTCTGTTGTTTTTGCTTATGTTCAACGGCTTTTTTAACGTGATGCGGATAAGATCGCCTTCCTTTAGCTCATCCAGCGTGATAGCTCCTCCTCCACTTGCCTTCAGGGAAGTCGCTTCGGTGACCAGCACCTCACAGTGGTACCCCTCATCCGTGTGATTCTTCCGGTTACGATTCACTTCGTCGGAGCAGTCCACGGCAATCCTGTCGTCTTCCAGCGAATAAACCGCGGACTCGAACACCGTTACATCACGGGCACATCCTGCCGTAAACAGGAACAGCAGGCACATAAATAGCCTCAGCTTCATACCGCAAACCTCCATATACCTGCTTAAGCAGTTTTCATAAACATAAAGCGACAGGTACGTGTCATCATTAAGTTTAGTGTAACATCGGCCCGTCCATTGCGCTTCAAAAAAACGCAAGGAGCGGGGAGGATCCCCTGCTCCTTGCGTTACTTCGTTCATCCATTCTTCCTTACTGGTATTTAGGCAGCCAGTCTCCGTGCGCTTCGATCAAGTCGTCGCACAGGCTCTTGATGTCATCCATGGACAATTCGGCGGCCGTATGCGGATCCAGCATCGCCGCATGATAGATATGCTCCTTCTTGCCGGTTGCCGCGGCTTCCAGCGTCAGCAGCTGGGTGTTGATATTGGTGCGGTTCAGCGCGGCACACTGCGGAGGCAGATCGCCGACATAGGTCGGCGTCACGCCGCTGGCATCGACCAGACACGGAACTTCGACGCAGGCTTCCTTCGGAAGGTTCGTGATCAGTCCCGTATTCATCACATTGCCGCCGATTTTGAACGGCACATTGGTCTCGATTGCTTCCAAAATGTAGGAGGCATATTCATGGGAGCGGTTGTGCTTCAGATCCTGGTTGTTGACCAGATCCTCGCGCATCGCCTTCCAGCCCTCGATTTGGTTCACGCAGCGCCGCGGGTATTCATCCAGCGGGATGTTAAAGCGTTCGATCAGCTCCGGATAGTTGCGCTTGATGAAATACGGATGATATTCGGCGTTATGCTCGGACGATTCGGTAATGTAGTAACCGAAGTTCAGCATCATCTCGAGACGGACCATATCATGGTGCTTCTCCTTCTGCTTCTCCGCCGCGCGCTTCTTGATTTCCGGATACAGGTCCACGCCGTCCTTCGTTACCTCAAGCAGCCATGCCATATGGTTGATGCCGGCGATTTTGGCCTGCACGCCTTCCTTGTCTATTCCCAAATTATCGAACAGATGCGGGATGCATGCCTGAACGCTGTGGCACAAACCTACGGTTTGCACGCCGCCCAGCGTGTTCATGGCATTGGTCAGCACTGCCATTGGATTCGTATAGTTGAGGAACAAGGCGTTCGGACAAACCTCCCGCATATCAGCCGCGAAATCCAGCATGACCGGGATGGTACGGAGGTTTCGGAATATCCCGCCGATTCCCACGGTGTCCGCTATCGTCTGTCTTAGCCCGTATTTCTTCGGAACCTCGAAGTCCGTGATCGTGCACGGGTCATAGCCTCCAACCTGAATCGCGTTAATGACGTATTTTGCTCCGCGAAGCGCTTCCTTGCGGTCACCGTATGATTTTACGACACAGGTGCTGCCGCTGGTTTTCTTTATGTTATTCAGCATGTTCTCCGAGTCTTTCAAACGAACGGGGTCAATATCAAACAAAGCAAGTTCAAATCCCTGCAAAGCCGGCGTCTGCATGCAATCACCCAGGACGTTTTTGGCAAATACGGTACTTCCTGCTCCGATGAATGTAATCTTAGACATCAATAAATGCCCTCCTTAAACTCCATAAATTAATACGCTTTCACATGACTAACTATAAGATAATCGGCCTTTTTTGAATATGGAGCAAAACAAGTGCCATATGGACATTTGTCGTGCGATTATGTAATCTAACTCTATCTCATATCCGCTCATCGATCGATATAGCACACGTTTAAGGAGGAGCCAAAAAGATGTCCATTTTGCCGGACCATACCCTTTACACGATTGGCATGAACCCTTCGCCCGGCGGCCATGACCTAAACATTCTGTTCAGCGGCGAAGGCACGCCCGTACCCCGCCACAAAATCGGGCCCATCATCCATGATTACTGCCTTATTCACACCGTCCTGACAGGCCAAGGCGTGTTCGAGTGCGCTGGCACGGTGCATCACTGCCGGGCAGGCGATACCTTCGTGATCCTTCCCGGCGTTCTGTTCAGCTATGAAGCGGACGACCGGAACCCCTGGCACTACAACTGGGTGGCTCTGCAGGAGAAAGGCACCAACCTGCTGCTGGCTGATATGGGCGTTACACCCGTCAGGCCGATTATCCGCTGCACGGAAGAAACCGAACTGAACGCCCTGGCCGAGATGTACCGTCATCTGCGTCTCGGGTTTAACCAATCGGATCACCCTTGGCTGGAGGATCTTCAAGCATCCGGGTGGCTCCGATTGCTGCTCCATAAGCTGGCGATGTTAAACCGCGAGCATCTACCGTCGAGCTCCAATGACGTGCCGGATATTGAGCGGGGCGTGAGACAGACGGAGCGCTGGATTTCGACCCAATATCACCAGCAGCTGTCCATAGATCAGATGGCGAAGGCACTCGGCTATCACCGGGCCCACCTGTCCAAGATGTTCAAACAGCATACGGGCCTTTCGCCCATGCAGTACCTCATGAAGGTACGCATCGAGAAGGCCAAAGCACTCATGAGATCGTCATTCTCCATCCATGAAATTGCCTCCTCCGTCGGTTTCAACGACGCTCTCTATTTCTCCAAGCAGTTCCGCAAATGGACAGGCATGACCCCCAGCGAATATAAGTACAGCCTGGAAAAAAGCTCGAATAAAACATGATCCTGCAAATGAAAAGGAGCTCCCGGCATGAATGCCGGGAGCTCTTCTATAAATAACACCAAGTGCCTTTTAACTTATGCCTGCGCCTCATACAGCTGGACAATCTCGATAATCGTCTTGACGGCCAGTACCATATTGTCGGCGGACACGTATTCATATCGTCCGTGATAATTCTCCCCGCCCGTAAAAATGTTCGGTGTCGGCAGGCCCATGTACGACAGTTGGGAACCGTCGGTCCCCCCGCGGATCGGTTCGATGATCGGCTTGATTCCCAGCTTCTCCATCGCGGTCTGCGCGATGTCGACCACTTCTTTGACCGGCTCGATTTTCTCCCGCATATTGTAATATTGGTCTTTCATCTGAAGCACGATCCGCTCGGCTCCATACTTGTCCTGAAGCTCTTCGACGATGGAAGCCAGCTTGGCCTTCCTGCCTTCGAACAGCTCCCGGTCATGGTCGCGGATAATATAACGAAGCTCGGTCACCTCTACATCGCCTTCGATGGAAGTGAGATGAAAGAAGCCTTCATACCCCTCGGTATGTTCAGGCGCTTCTTCCGCAGGGAGCATGCCGTTCAGCTCCATGGCGATTTTCGCCGCGTTGACCATTTTGCCCTTGGCCGTTCCGGGATGGACATTCTTGCCTTTGCAAGTCACGAGCGCGGCCGCCGCATTAAAGCTTTCGTATTGCAGCTCTCCCAGCGGCCCCCCGTCCATCGTATACGCGTATTTGGCACCAAAGGCCTCCACGTCGAATTTGTGCGGTCCTCTGCCGATCTCTTCGTCGGGCGTGAAGGCCACGCGGATTTTCCCGTGCTTCAGCTCCGGATGCTGGATCAGGTAATTCATCGCCGTCATGATCTCTGCAATGCCCGCTTTATCGTCGGCGCCCAGCAGCGTTGTGCCGTCCGTTGTCACGAGCGTATGTCCTTTGTAACCGCTCAGCTCCGGAAAATCTTGCGGGGAGAGGATCACGTTCTGCGCTTGATTCAAAACGATGTCTTGTCCGTCATATTGTTCGACGATCCGCGGTTTGACGCCGGCACCCGTAAAATCGGTCGCCGTATCGATATGTGCCAAAAAGCCGATGGTCGGGACGGGTTTATCCGTGTTAGCCGGAAGCGTAGCCATCACATAGCCGTTCTCATCCATGGTGACTTCCTGCATGCCGATGCCCTTCAGCTCGTCCACCAGCAGCCGGCCCAGCGTCAGCTGCCCCGGGGTAGAAGGGCAAGTGTGGCTGTTCTCGTCGGATTGCGTATCCATCTGCGCATAGGTAATGAGTCTGTCGATTACTTCTTTTTTCATAAATTCTCAACTCCAATACGTATGGTATGTAAGGTGCACCTCTCAAATCCATCAAGAGTATACCATATTTGCCCGCGCTCAAAAAAATAACCGCTCCCCGAAAACCAGGGGAACGGTCAGGCTATGGCCAAGATGAAACGTTGATTTATTCAAAAGCCGGCAGCGCAATCTCGGAATAGTTCTCCTCGAAGAACTTCTTCACTTCGGGGCTGGTCATCGCCTTCGCAAGCTTCTGAATCGGCTCGGAATCGACGTTATCCTTGCGGGCCACCAGCGTAATGGTGAAATCGGAGTCGTTGCCCTCGGTTACCAGGGCATCCTTCTTAGGCGTCAATCCCAGCGGTTTGGCATAAGCCGGCGTCATGGCCACCATATCGACGTCGTCGAGGGTGCGGGCCAGCATCAGCAGATCCACCTCGGTGAACTTGTATTGATGCGGGTTCTCCACGATGTCGGCCTGCGTCGCTTGGATGCCGACGCCTTCCTTCAGCTTGATCAGACCGTTCTTCTCAAACATCACCAGGGATCGGCCGATGTTGGAAGGATCGTTAGGAATCGCTATCGTTGCGCCATCCGGAAGCTCTTCGATGGTTTTGTATTTTTTGGAGTACGCGCCGAAAACGGCATTATAGATCGGCGTGACCGGAACCAGTTCCGACCCGTTGTTCGCATTGTACTCTTCCATGTACGGTACATGCTGGAAGAAATTCGCGTCCACCTCTTTATGGGCAAGCGCATTGTTCGGCTGCACATTATCGGACAGAATCCGGATGTCCAGATTGATGCCTTCTTCCTTCAGCATCGGCTTCACCAGCTCAAGCACCTCCGTCATCGGCGGAATGAGCGTTGCGACCTTCAGCGTCACTTCTTCTTTCGCTTCGGGCGCCGCGCTCTCCGGGGCTTCGTCCTTGGCTGGCTGCTGCCCGCAGCCCGCAAGCGCAAGCATGAGGGTCAACAGAAGCAGCGATAATTTCTTATTCATTTTAGGTTACCTCCAGGTAAAAAAATAGAATCCGTGCAAGCATGTTCAAAACCGCAATTATACTTTTCTTTTGTCCAGCAGCCTGGAAGCCAGGTTCCCGCCGAACTGGATCGATTGTACCAGAATGATCATGATGATGATCGTAAACGTCATGATCTCTTCCTCGAATCGCTGGTACCCGTAGCGGATCGCGAAATCCCCGACGCCGCCCCCGCCCACGATCCCCATGACCGTGGAGTACGAAATAAAACTGATCGTGGAGGTTGTCAGTCCGAGCGCAAGGCCCGACCTGGCCTCCACATACAGGAACTTGAATATCATCTGGATCGTGGAGGCCCCCATGGAAGCGGCGGCCTCCATCACTTCCTTCGGCACCTCCAGCAGGGATTGCTCAACCAATCTGGAGTAGTAGGCTACTGCTACGACGGATAGCGGCACGGCAGCGGCCACCGTGCCGAGCGATGTACCGACAATCCACCTTGTGACCGGAATCATGGCAACGACAAGCAGCAGAAACGGAAATGACCGTATAACGTTGACCAGAGCATTCAGAATGGAGAACAATAGCCGGTTCTCATACTGCTGTCCTTTTCGGCACAGAAATAGCAGTGTTCCGACCGGAAGACCCAGTATTATAGCGGCAGCAATCGATATGCCCACCATAATGAACGTCTCGCCAATCGCCCGCCATATTTCATGCTGATACTGGAGGACATAGGCCAAATAATCGTTCACGTATTGAATGATGTCATTCATAGAAGCCCAATCCCCCCGTTTCTCCAGCACCGTTAATTGGAGTTCCGGTATCTCGAGGCACCTCTTCATCCTGTTGGCGATTACGGTACGTTCGGATCAAGCGGCCGTCCTCCATCACGGACACATGGTCGCAGATGCCGTTCACCACGTCCATTTCGTGCGAGACGATGACGATCGTAACTCCGAGCGTCCGGTTAATATGTCTTAACACTTCCAGAATATCCGCCGTCGTCCGCGGATCCAGGGAAGACGTCGGCTCATCGCACAGCAAGACGGTCGGCGAATTGGCCAAAGCTCTGGCAATCGCTACCCGCTGCTTCTGGCCGCCGCTAAGCTGAGCAGGATATGACTTCGCTTTATCCTCCAGCCCGACAAAGCGCAGGACCTCCTGAACGCGCTCCGCACGGACGGCCTTGGGTACCTTTGCCAGCTCAAGCGGCAGGGAAACGTTGCCCCATACCGTCCGGTTGCTGACCAGTTGGAACAGCTGAAAGATCATGCCGATGGACCTTCTTGCCTCCCGAAGCTCCCTGCCGCCAAGGGCAGTCAGCTCCCGTCCATTCACCGAGACTTTCCCGGCGTCCGGTCTCTCCAGTACGTTCATGATGCGCAGCAGCGTCGATTTACCGGCCCCGCTGGCGCCGATGATGCCGTGTATGCTGCCCTCTTCAATATCGAGAGAGACGGCATCGATTGCCAGGTAACGGTCCGTGCCGTTGCCATAGCTTTTACTGACCTCTTGCAGCGAGATCATCCTAGAATCCCCCTCCTTGCCACATGAAGAAAGCCCGCGTGGCGATACCGCCTGCGAGCACATGATGCTGCAACAACAATTGAATCATACCATAATTTTAGACAAAATGTGACACCCCTTGCTCACTGCCAGAAAGTGCATGCTCTCAAGATAAATAAAGCTGATGTCCATACATGCCCGTTAAGCGTTCAACCGCCTTATCCAGCAAACCTTCCTCAAAACCCTCCAGGCTTTCGATGGCTTGAATTTTCTCCGCAGCCGGCATCTCCTTCTGTAGATGCAAACTCCAGTTCACGATCGCCTGCACCGCATCTTCATGCTCAAACTGGCCGTAATAGATATGCGCTTTGTACAGATAGCTCTCGGCATGCTCGGGCACCACCTTCAGCACCTCGTCAAATGCAGCCAATGCCGCATCTTCGTCCTGATCCTTGTAATAAATCTGCCCCAGCCTGAAATATGCCCCGGGATGACCCGGCGAAAGCTCCAGCACTTGCAGCGTATCCTCCTTCGCGCGCGCGTAGTCTCCCATCGAATAATAAATTCCGCTTCGCAGGCTGTACAGGCTTCCCTGCCCCGGGTTCAAGCTGAGCCCCTGAGCGCAGTCCGCCAGTCCCCGCTCGAGCTGGCCGGTCTCCACGAAGCAAACGGCGCGGAATTCATAGAATCGCGGATTGGACGGATGCGCTTGAATCGCCTGGGAATACGCATCGATGGCAAGATCCCACATGCCCATCTCCTTGTAAATATGACCGCTGGCCGCCAGGTATGTCGGGTGCTCGGAAAAGGCTTCTTCCTGCTTAACCGCTTCCTGCAGCTCCAGCAGCGCTTCCTCGTTGCGTCCTTGAAGATAGAGCACGTAGCTGAGCTTGTTGCGGATCTCGGTCCCGTCCTGGAGCGCGGCCGCTTCCTTCAAAGCCTGCTCCGCAGACGGCAGATCGTTCATCTCCATATAAATATCGGCACGCTGCACATAATTGGGCGCGTCATCATGCTCAAGCTTAAGCAGCTTGTCATTGGTCGCCAACGCCTCCTCCTGGCGACCCAGCCGGTAGTAGCAGTCGGCCATCCAGTAGCAAGCCAGCGGGGAATCCGGCTGTCTCGCATACAGCTTCGAAATCAGCTCGAAGGCTTCCTCTTCCCGGGCATCCTCGCGGTAGATACGGGCCAAATCGAAATAAGCGCGGTAATCGTCCGGTTCCGCCTCGATCGCCCACTCCAAATCGGCTTTGGCCGCAGCTTTGCTGCCGGACCGATTCAAGACCTCCGCCCTCTTTAAGTAAAGTTCGTACGTATCCGGATACCGTTCAATGGCCTCCGACAGATAGTGCTCGGCCTGCCCCAAATCCCCCAGCTGCACGTACAGATCCGCCATGGGCTTCCGGAAGGAATACGCCTCGCGCGCTTGCCGCTGAAACGTCTGGAAGGCGCCATAGCTGTAATTGGTGCTTCCCGCGAACATCGCATATCCGCCATCCGCTTCCGCTTCATACCGGTCAGCCAGCTGGATTCCCTCCTGCAGGACGCCCACGGCTTCCTGCACATGATCCATCAGATCCAGCGACACCGACAGCATGTAGTAATACATCGGAATGGCGCGCTCCGGCTTCTGGATGCTTAAACGAAAATAGTGCGCCGCTTCCGCCGGGTTCCGGCTCTCGTAATAGGCCATGCCCAGTTCATAGTAGGTCGAAATTACCGTGCTGTCGTCCTCACGCTTGATGCTTTCCTTCAGATCCCGGATCGCCTCGTCGTACTGGTTCAAATCCTTGTGCGCAATGCCCCGGGTATACCAGTTCATATAATTGTCCGCATTCAATCGAATCGCTTCATCCAAATCCTCGATGGCCTCGCGCTCCCGATTTAGCTCGCGCAGAATATGGGCGCGCCGCTCGTACGCGCGATGGCTGCCGCTCGTTTCGATCACGCGTCCCAGATAAGCCACGGCCTCATCCGAATAGCCGCTGTTGTGCAGCAGTTCCGCATAGTGCAGCTTGTCATTAAAACTTGTAATGGCGCTCTCGCCTTTTCTCATATATTTAAGGGCTTGCTCAAAATCCCGCTTCTTCCTGTAATGGTTACCGATACGGAACCAGATCCGCTTCATCAACTTCATGGTGGCTCATCCTTTGTATGTAGATGTTATTCTTGGGTTTCTTGGGCTCGTATGATTAGAGCCGGGGCAGCTTTCCGCCTTATCTCTATATTATACTTCCTCTATGTCCATTTGCACCCAAATTAAAGAGGAACCTCCTGCAGGCTCCTCTTTCGGTGTGTATCCTATTATATTGTATAAAGATACCAAAAATGTGCAATCCAAAATATTACTTCCGATTATTTAGTGAAATGCTCTTCCATTTTCCGCCATCGGGTTTTTCCGGCATGGTATGCGGCAATGCCTAGCGAAATTCCCCAGACCAGAAAAAGCGCATACCAGAAGTATCCCCACACCGCCATGGGGCTTGCATCTTGAGCAGCGTGCATCGGGGCCGACTGAACGCGTCCAACCGCTAACAGATACTGCAGGGCGAAATAGATAAATCCCCATAATGACAACAACACCGAACCGGCTGTTGCAGGAACAATTAACATCCATTTCGGCAGTCGTCTCCCCCAAGGCCTGATGAAAGCAAGCGCGAAAACGGCAGCCAACATAGCGATGGTTCCCATTCCCCAGTAGCCGATCGCATGTGACCAAAAATCATCCGGCGTCTCCTGGAAATCCCCGGGGAATGCAAACCCGAAGCCGAGCCCCCACCAATAATGGGGGAGGGCATACAGCACAGCAGCAATGCAAGCAACAACCCCCGCTTTTTTCATTCTTGAATCATTCATTTCATCACCTCAAGCTCATCTTACCTATCTAAAGAGAGCATTAAGTTGACTCGAAGTTTAAGTTTCGTTTAAGTTTCCGCTAAAACATAGCTGAGGTGCCGCTAGGAGTGGACTTCACTTCCCATGGCAAGTTCATTTCCTTTGTCTGCTCATAAGCGAGCGCTCCACATTCATGAGCACACCCGGTATCCGACCCCCCGGATCGTTTCTATTATTTGAGGAGAGCTTGAATCGATCTCGATTTTCTCCCGTAAATGGCGAATATGCACCATAAGCGATTTGTCGCCATGAATATACGGTTCCCTCCATACGGCCTCGTAGATTTGCTTTTGGGTCAATATTTGATTCAAATGATCGATTAAATACATGAAAATGTGAAATTGCTTGCCCGTAAGAACGATTTCATCCATCGTTTCCGTATTTAATATACGGTTCGTTCTCCGGT
Organism: Paenibacillus sp. HGF5; assembly: GCF_000204455.1. Taxonomy (NCBI): domain Bacteria; kingdom Bacillati; phylum Bacillota; class Bacilli; order Caryophanales; family Paenibacillaceae; genus Paenibacillus; species Paenibacillus sp. HGF5. Next base: position 166,742 of record NZ_AEXS01000067.1, read on the forward strand.
CAATATTTAAATGCTTCACCTGGAGGTTATCCGAAGCCATAGAACCAGAACGTCTTAACAGCACCTGAATGCGCGCAGCCAGTTCGTCGGGATGAAACGGCTTAGTCATGTAATCATCGGCAAAGGATAGTCCTTGCAGTTTATCCTCCATTGACGTTCTGGCAGTCAGCATTAAGATCGGTACATCCGGACGGCGCTGCTTGAACCGCTGGCCGATCGTATAGCCATCCAATCCTGGGATCATGATGTCCAGTATGACCAGGCTGCACTGTTCAAAATATTCCATAGCATCATGACCTGAAGTCCTCCAGATCACTTTATAGCCAAGTTCGATTAAAAAATCTTTGGACCAAGCGCCGATCTCCTTATCGTCTTCTATGTATAGAATAGTAAAACTCATCGTCTATGTTTGACTCCTTATGAGGGATATACTGGTAGTTTAGCATATTGGAGAGATACGAGGGCTCCTATTTGAAGCCCTCTCCTGATTTTGTCAGTATACCTTATGAATCACGTCTTCAAAATCGGGATCTTCCATATCGATATCATCCAGCTCGCCCCAGCGGCCCAGCTCTTTAAAAATATCAAGCGTGTTCATCTCGCGGCGGTTCACCTCAATCGTGACGGTGTTATCCAGAGAACCTGTCACGCGGATCGGGACGGAAAGATTGCCTTCCCCCTGAAACTGCTCAGGGATGGCAAAAGGTCCGCTGAAGGTCACGGTGATGACCGTAGGCAGCCCGATCGTCTCGCGCAGGGACTTCACCGTTCCATCATAGGAAAGCTCGCCGTTGTTAATGACCATCACGCGATTGCAGAGCTGTTCGATATCATCCATGTCATGCGTCGTAAGCAGGATGGTCTTGCCGAATTGCTCGTTGATCAGCTTGAGAAAATGGCGGATGTTCCGCTTGGCGTTCACGTCCAGGCCGATCGTCGGCTCATCCAGGAACAGCACGTCCGGATCATGCAGCATCGCGGCCGCGAGGTCGGCGCGCATGCGCTGCCCGAGCGACAGCTTGCGCACAGGCGTTTCCCAGAACGCCCGTAAATCCAGAAGTTCGGCAAACTGTCCGAGTCTGCGCTCCTTGTCCGCCTGATCCACGCTGTACATTTTCGCCAAAATATCGTAGGAATCCTTCACCGGCAAGTCCCACCACAGCTGGCTGCGCTGACCGAATACGACGCCTAGATTGTTCACGACGCTGCGCCGTTCCTTGTGCGGATTCATGCCTCCGATCGAAACGCGGCCCGAGGTCGGGTGGAGAATGCCGGTCAGCATTTTGATCGTTGTGGATTTGCCGGCGCCGTTCGGACCGATGTAACCGACGAATTCCCCCGGCTCCACTTGAAAGCTGATCCCCTTTACGGCTTCCTTCGTCCGGTATTCTCTCGTAAACAGGGTTCGCAGACCGGAGAAGCGCCCCTCCTTCACGACCGGCGTTTTGAACTCCTTGCGTATGTTGCTCACTTCAATCATGGACGCATTCCTCCTTTAGCTCCCTGTACTTTGATATTTCGTCAAACCAAACTGCCAGAATTTCAGACTTAAGATGAGACATAACAGAGCCGCTCCAGCCAACGCAGGCAGCACCCAGGCTCCGAGCTCGCCCCGCAGTATGTATAGCGACGGGACATAATTGACCAAACCGACCGGGACCACGATCAGCAGGATCGACGACATCCATTTGGGATACAGCGTGAGCGGATACTGGGCCGCGGTCCGGGCCGCATCCTCCGTCAAGTTCTGAAGCTCGGTGATCCGGGTCGTCCAAAAACCGAAGGTTGCGGTCGCAAGGCCGATCGAGAACAGGATGACGGCACCCGTGACGATAATGTACAGCGATTGCGGCACCGCGCTCCATCCCACCTGACCTGCCGCCATCATGCCATGCAGCGACCACCAGAGCAGAAATCCGCCCTGCAGCACTTCGCCCAGCATGATCCGGAATTTCTGCGGCATGAGCGCCAGCAGCACCGGCATGGGACGGGTCAGCAGCTGGTCAAGCTCCCCGTTGACCAGATATCTCTCAAGATGATGCACTTCATCCGCAAGCGTCCGGTAGAGCGTCTTCGACAGCGTCATAACGGCAAACAAATACCCGATTTCATGCATGGACCAGCCCTGAATGGCTCCGAACTTGTAGAGGACGATGGCGACCATGAGAAACTCGGAAATTTGGATCAATGCGGCAAGAAACGAAGCCAGGATGAAATTGAATTTGTACTGCATGCGGCTTTTGATGCTCGTACGGATCAGCAGCGCATACAGGGATAGCCAGGATCTCGCGGTCATCCTCCCTGCACCTCCACTTTCCGCCTTAGGAAGCGGGTAGCCAGCAGGCTTGCCAGCGTCAGCAGCACGCACCATGACAACGTGCCCCACAGATGAGAAACGTCATCGAAGCCCAGATAGATCCGGGTCGGCACATAGAGCAGATACGGATACGGCGACCACCAGGCAATCGCCTGAAGCCAGCCCGGCAGCCATTCGATGGGAATGAAGAAACCGGCCAGGAGATTGATCATCGCGTGGTTGCCCCAATACAACCAAGACGATTCCGTTGTCCATAATGCCGATGCGCCGATGAGATAGTTGATGCAAATCGATAAGTAGGCGGCGCCTGCGAGCGCAATGGCAACGTAGAGGAAGGTGACTGCTTTTCCGGGAAGCTGCAGCGAGAAGGCAAAATAATACACCAGGTAGATCGGGATTGATTTGTAAACGAATTGGTAGCCGATTTGACCCCATTCCTTGGCCATCAAATGACTGAACAAATGAACGGGACGCATCAAATCCAGGGAAATATGGCCGGTTCGCACGGCTTGGGGGATGCCGAGGCCATTCGTGACGAAACTGGAAACCCAGAGCGCGGCTTGCGTAAAGGTGATGTAGCCGACCATTCCCTGCGTTCCGTAATCTCCGAGCGCGTAATCGGCACCGAGACCGAGCCAGATACAGGCATACATGAAGCCGAACATCGCACTGGCGACATTGTGCACCATGTGAGCGCCGCGGTACTGCAAATTGCGGGCATAGGCTTTGGAAGCCAATGTGAAATAAAGCATGAAGCACCTCCGATAAGCATTTTAGATGGCGGACCCATCCACTTCAGACAAGGCGAAAATGAGAGAAGGACAATAGCATACCAGAACGTTCCATTTCTGGCAAGGATTTTTTCGCAAGGAACATCGGGTGATTATCGGGCCGAAAATCCGGCATGCAAAAAAAGAAGCCTTCTTTTCCCTAGGCCGGTTGAGAACAACAGTCATGGGCGTGCGAAGACTTCATCGTCATGAAAAGTAACCAACGGGCGGCGGGGCCATCTACTTCTCCCTGTTCGTTGGTCTATAAAACGGTATGAAGGGATGCTCGGCTTATGTAGAAGGGAGACGGCCGGGACAGAAAAAAGACGTGATTTGTCAGATCACGTCTTTATGCTTCATCGGCTCCTGAAACTCGCGGAAATAGTCTACCAGGAATGACTGGAACTCCGTCGCGGCCTTGGACAAGTAGCGCCGCTCCAGCCAGGCTACGGTAAAGGTGCGGTAGCAGGAAGGCTTCTCAATGCGCACCATCGCGTACGGGGGCATGTCGTCACCTTTGCATCCGGGTACAAATGCGGCTCCAAGCCCGGCCGATACGAGGCTGGACAATGCTGCCGGCTCATCGACTTCACATACGACTTCCCGGCTGATCCCGGCCAATCGGCAAAACTCTTCGTTCATTTTACGAAACGGATGGCCTGCCTTGTACTCGATGAAGGCCTCCCCCGCCACCTCCTGAAGGGAAATGCGGGACCGTCCCGCCAATCGATGGCCGTGAGGCACCGCCAAGAACACCTCCGCATGGAGGACCGGAATCTCCCGAATGTGGTCTTCGTCCAGGGCCGCCGCGGTAAAGCACAGATCGACTTCTCCGTTTTCCAGCATCTGCACCATCTCCATCGTGGAGTCGGGCGGAATCTGAATGATGCGAAAATTCACATCAGGATATCGCGCGCGGAAAGCGCCCAGGGTTTTGGACAGCCGAGGCAATGCCGTCGTTGCTATGCGGATGCTCCCCCGCTCCATGCCTGCCAAATCGGACACTTCCCTCCTGCCTTCCTCTAGGGCCGATAACGCCGTATCGACGCTTTTCAGAAAAGCCTTCCCGAATGAATTGAGCTTGATTTGCCGGCTCTGCCGATCAAACAGAGGCACCCCCAAATTTTCCTCTAAGCGGGCAATCGTCTTGCTGAGCGCAGGCTGGGCAATGCGAAGTTCCCTCGCGGCCTTGGTCATGTGCTCCATTCGGGCCACCGTCTGAAAATAATGCAGCTGAAGCAGTTCCATGAGATTCTTCCTCCTTTATTGATATCCTTGAGTATATGAATGCATGTCATAATATATATTTTTATTTATTAACTATCGATTGTAGAATAAATCGTAACCAAAGGAAAGGGGGAAATCACATGAACGAACATCAACAACCGCAACAGCCGTCGGCTGAAAAATTAATACGCATTCTGGCGTTTACGATGATTCTCTCGTCGATGAGCGCAACCATGTTTAATATCGTGCTTCCTGAAATCAGCCAGGAATTCCAGCTTTCCTTCGCCCAGGTCAGCTGGGTATCGTCGATTTACATGCTCATCTATGCCATAGGCTCCGTCCTGTACGGAAAATTGGCCGACACCTATAAACTCAAAAATCTGGTCACCTTCGGATTGCTTCTCTTCTTTGTCGGTTCCATCACGGGCTTGGCCGCACAGGCCTACTGGATGGTGCTGCTGGGACGAATCCTTCAGGCAGCGGGGGCAGCCGTCATTCCGGCAATCGCCATGATCATTCCCGTCCGTTACTTCCCTGCGGAAAACCGGGGCCGCGCACTCGGCATAACGGCGACCGGGCTCGCCATCGGCAACGCGATCGGGCCGGTGGTTTCCGCATTGGTCGTTAGCACGTTCCATTGGAGATGGCTCTTTTTCATTCCGCTGCTCATCCTGGCCACCCTCCCTCTCTATCGCAAATATCTGGACAATGAACAGGGCCAGGGCGCACGGATCGATTGGCTCGGCGGCGGCCTTCTGGCCGGAACGGTTGCGCTGCTGCTCCTCTCGGTGACCCAAGGCGGCTGGATATTCGGTTTAGGCAGCCTGATCCTGTTCCTTGCGTTCCTTCTGCGCATTCGTTCGGCTAAAGCGCCTTTCGTCCAGCCCCGTTTATTCCACAACCGAAGCTACACGGTCGGACTTGTCCTCGGCATGTTCATCATGAGCGTCGGTTATGCGCTGCCTTTTCTTACTCCGCAGCTGCTGTCGGATTTGAACGGTCTGGCTCCGGGATGGATCGGATTTGTCATGGTGCCCGGAGCCGTGGTCACGGCCATGCTGGGCGGAAGAGGCGGCAAGCTCGCGGATACCAAGGGAACCCGCTATTTATTCTATGCGGCTTCCACCCTGCTGCTGCTGTGCTTTGCCCTGTTGTCCACCTTCGCTGGCGTATCGCCGCTCCTGATCGCACTGTTCCTGATCTTCGGCAATGTCGGTATCATGTTTATGCAAATCTCGCTCTCCAAGACGATTTCCTTATCGCTGCCCAAAGAGCAAACCGGCGTCGGCATGGGACTGTTCTCCCTGCTTAACTTCCTGTCCGGCGCGATTGCCACCGGGGTTTACGGCAAAGCCGTCGACCTTGGCGCCGGCACCCGCTGGAACCCGCTGAGCATGGTACAGGGAGCTTCAACCTACAGCAACATCTATATCGTCTTGGTGGCGTTGCAAGCAGGAATCCTTCTGCTGTTTATGCTGCAATTTGGCAGAACGGCACAGCATAAGCTGCAGGTTCAAACTACCGGATCCAAATAAGGAACGGCAGCCAATGCGGGGTCGTTTGATGAAACATGCCTGCCCATCCGAAAATGATCCGGGGCTCTCATACAGGCCGCGCAGATCTGAATCCGCGCATGTCAACACAAAAACCACCGGAGCAACGCTTGGCTGTAGCCGCTCCGGTGGTTTTGATGATGTCCTGATGCCTTTAATTTTGTTGGATGCGATGGCGATGCTATGGATACTATGGTGCCTGCCTATACCTGGTAACCCTTATACGTCCAAACGCGGCTGCGGGCAGAGAAGAACATGCGCTTCTTCCTCTTGGTGCCGGCTCTAAGGTTACATGGCGGCGCGCTTCAGCTGTCCATGATATAAGTCGCTGTAGAACCCTCCCTGCTTCAGCAGCTCATCATGGGAGCCCTGCTCCAGCAGGCGTCCGTCTTTCAGCACCAGGATGCGGTCGGCGGAACGGATGGTATTCAGACGATGGGCTATCACGAAGCTCGTCCTGCCCTTCATCAATCGCTGCAGCCCTTCCTGGATCTTGATCTCCGTTACGGTATCGATGCTGCTTGTCGCTTCATCCAGCACCAGCATGGAGGGGTTGGCCAGAATCGCCCTTGCGATCGCAAGCAGCTGCTTCTGCCCTTGGCTGATGCCGCTGCCGTCAGGCTTGAGCATTTTGTCGTAACCGTCCTTCATGCGCACGATGAACGAGTGGGCGTTAGCCAATTTTGCGGCTTCCTCCACTTCTTCGTCGGTCGCATCCAGCCGGCCGAAACGGATATTCTCACGGATGGTGCCCTGAAACAGGAACGAGTCCTGAAGCACGAAAGCCATCTGCGAACGCAGGCTTTCCCTGCGGATCGAAGAAATGTCCCGGCCGTCCAGGGTAATGCTTCCGCTGTCCGGATCGTAAAACCTGGAGAGAAGCTGAATCAAGGTGGTTTTTCCCGCACCGGTCGGACCGACCAGCGCAATCATCTCGCCGGGCTTCGCTTCAAAGCTGATGCCTTCCAGGGTGTCCCCGTCTTTATCGTAAGAGAACGAGACGTTGTCGAACTTGACCGCCCCCTCTACGCTCTTCAGCGTGACGGCCGCTCCTTCATCCTTCGCTTCAACCTCTTCGTCCAGCACTTCGAATACGCGTTCCGCACCCGCAATGGCGGACAGCAGCGTATTCCATTGGTTCGCCAGATCGTTCAGCGGTCTCGTAAACTGCCGCGCGTAACTTTCGAATATAATGATGACGCCGATCGTAATATGCCCCTGGATCGCCAGGATGCCGCCAATGCCCGCCACGATCGCAAAGCTCAAGTTGTTGAGCCCGTTCATCAGCTTCGGAATGAAGCCCGATATGCTCTGCGCCCAGAAGCCCGATAGACGAATCCGTTGATTGCGATCATCGAATTCGCGGACCACCCGTTCCTCCTGGGAAAAAGCCTTGATGATTCGCTGCCCGGACAGCGTTTCTTCAATGTAACCGTTCAGATCCCCCAGATTGCGCTGACGCTCTTTAAACAGCGGGCCGGTCCGGCGGGTAATCCAGCGCATCCCCATCATCATCAGGGGCACGACCAGGAACGTCAGAAGCGTAAGCAGCGGGCTAAGCCATAACATGACGGTTAACGTGCCGATTAAAGTCAGCACGCTCGAGAAGATTTGAATGGCCGAGCTGTTGAGCGTCGAGCTCACGTTCTCGATGTCATTCGTCAGACGGCTCATGATTTCGCCCTGTTGACGCTTCCCGTAGAACGGAATCGGCAGCCGGTGCAGGTGCGTGAACAGATCCATCCGCATCCGGTACACGGTTTCTTGGGCGATGCCGATCATCCAGACGTTGTGCAGCCAGGTGGTTAAGGCCTGAAGGACATATACGACGGCCAGGCCAACCAGAAAGTACAGCCAGGCGGAATCGATGGTGCTCTCGGGATTTCGTACATCATCCAGAAATTTGTCCACCCCGACGCCGAGCAGATAGGGACCCAGCAGCGCCAGGCCCGAGCTGAACATCACCATCAGCAGCACGAGCGCGAGTTTCCCTTTGCGCCGGGCAAGATAGGTCCATATCCTGGAGAGGGTGCCCGACCAGTTTTTGGCCTTGGCTTTCGGCTTGCCGCCACGGCTGCCGCCATCCTTGTTCTTGTCAAGATCGAGCTTCGGTTTCGGGTGACGAAACGGTTCAGTGAATGCCTTGAGCATGATGCTGCGCCTCCTCTCCATATTGGGATTCATAGATGCGTCGATACAGAGCGGAGCTTTTCATCAAAGCGTCATGATTCCCTTTTCCGATCAAACGCCCGTCATCCAGCAGCAATATTAAATCCGCCGAAGTGGTCGAGCTGATCTTCTGCGTAATCAAAAACGTCGTGCAGGATAAATCCTTGAGGGCATCCAGCAGAGCGCCTTCCGTTCGGACGTCAAGCGCGCTGGTGCTGTCGTCCAGGATGAGGATGGCGGGCTTTCGCACGAGCGCCCTCGCAATCGACAGGCGCTGCTTCTGTCCGCCGGACAAATTGACCCCGCGCTGGCCCAGCATCGTGTCATACCCGTTAGGCAGATGCTCAATGGTCTCATGAATCTGAGCTCGGCGAGCAGCCTCCTGAATTTCTTCCATCGTTGCATCCTCGCGTCCCCAAGCAATATTCTCCCGCACCGTCCCAGAGAAGAGCAGCACTTCCTGCGGCACATAGCCGATGCCGCTGCGCAGGTTCACCTCATTGATCGTCGCGGCGTCCACGCCGTCCACGAACACGGTCCCCTTCTCTTCCTCGTAAAGCCGCGGAATCAGCTGGACCAGCGAGGATTTGCCGGAACCTGTGGCTCCCATGATGGCGATGCGCTCACCGGGCTTCGCTTCAAAGGAAATATCCGTCAGGACGTCGATGTCGCTGCCCGGATAACTGAAGCTCACTTGCTCGAATTTGACGCCCCCCTGAATATCCACTTTTCCGGCTTGGTCCTTGTTTGAGCCTGCCGCCGTATCCTCCGTGCCCAGCACCTCCTGCGCACGCTGGGCGGAAGCACGTCCGCGGGAAAAGGCAACGACGACCCAAGACAGGGCGGACATGGCGCCGATGCAGCGCAGGGAATAGTTGACGACGGCGACCACCTCGCCGACGCTGGCACTCCCGGACGCAATATCTTTGCGGCCGAACCACAGGACCGCCATGATCCCGGCGTTCATAACGAGGAGAATAAACGGCATCGTGGTCTCCGTTAATCGCAAGGTCGAGACGGTGGTGCTCATCAGCTTGCCGGAGGTACGGGCAAAGCGCTCGATTTCATGGCCCATGCGCACGAATACGCGGATCAAGCGAATCCCGGTCAGATTCTCCTGAATGACGCCGTTCACCGCGTCAAGCCGCTGCTGGACGGTGCGGAACGCATCGGCAGCCCGCTTCATGATCCAAGCGATGAAAATGAACAATACGGGCACGGTCAGCACAAGCAGCAAGCCCAGCTTCACATTCACTACGAGTGCCATGATAATGCTGCCGAGCACCACCAGCGGGACGCGCGTCATGAACCGCAGGCCCATGAACACCGTGTCCTGGATCTGGGTGACGTCACCCGTAAGCCTGGTAATCAACGATGAGGTGGCGAACCGGTTAAATATCGAATAAGAGAAAGACTGCACCTTGTCATACAATTGATCGCGAAGATCATAACCGAGCCCCTGACTCGTATGCGCCGCAAAAAAAGAGCTGGATATCCCGGCGATGAAGGCTATAATAGCGCTTCCAGTCAAAACGGCTCCCCACATCCATACGACGGACATGTCCTGCTTCTGTATGCCGTCGTCGATGATTTTGGAGATAAGCAGCGGCTGAATCAGCTCGACGGTGAGCTCGATCAGCATCATGGCAAGTGCCGCAATCGCTGCAACGCGGTACTTTTTCAAGATCGAGAAGACGATTCCCATATGCATTCCTCCGAGTGTCGAAGACCCTTATCCTATTCTTACATCATTTACCCATAGGTCTTCATGTAGTAGCAATATTAGTTCGTACCATGGCTGGATATGTCCATTATAATATATTTTCTCCTAGATCTTGCCGAAGGATGAAAATTATCGCGGGAAATCGCATTCCATTACCACTACACGCATGGCACAACATAAAAACCAGGATGACAGGCAGCGAAAAAGAGAGCCCGTTCACAAGGATCGTCTCCCGCGAATATGGCTCTCTTGCCGAAATATATGTCTATTCCACGGACTTCAGCGCTTCGATCATGTCGATCCGTTTCAGCTTGTAATGCATGGAAGCCATGACGATGGCCGAGAACAGCAGCGTCAGCAGCGCCGCGTAGCCATAACTGATTTCATGGATGGTGGGACTGAACATCATCGCATCCACTTCTGCGGTCAGGAGCACGAACCGATGCAGGAAAATGCCTGCCAGATTGCCCGCTATGATCCCGAGCACGGTCAGGATCATGTTTTCGCGATAAATGTACATGGTTACTTCCTTGTCATAGAAGCCAAGCACCTTGATCGTAGACAGCTCGCGTATCCGTTCGGATACGTTGATATTCGTCAGATTGTACAGCACGACAAATGCGAGGGCCGCAGCGGACACAATCAGGACGACCACCACGACGTTCATGCTGTCCATCGTATCGCTGAAGGCGTCGCTTACGCCGCTCGTGAAACTCACCATGGCGACCCGTTCGCTTGCGGTTAACGATTCCCCGAGCCGATCCTCCCACTCCGGATCGTTACGGTCATAAGTCAGCAGCTGGCTGTTTACTTCGGGCGCTGCTTCAAAAATATCTTCGTAGTACTTCGGCGTCATGTACACGTAGTGCAGGGCATAGTTCTCCGTGATCCCCGCCACGCGTATTTCAAAGGGTTCATTGTCGCTGTTCTGAACCGTGAAAGTGCTGCCAATGCCGAGACCGAACAGCTTGGCCAGCTTCTCGGTAATGATCGCGCCGTCATCCGTCAGCGACAGCGTCTGCCCCTGTTCGCGGGGCTTCAGCACGATAAACGAATCGATCTTCTCCGGCGATTGCGGCACGAACAAATTCACATCCTGGCCGTTCACGCCGGGGGCCGCCGCGGTCATCGCCTCCTGGGTCACGTTCAGGATTCCCGTAATCTCCGGAACTCCCGCTAGGCGCTTGTTATAGTCCTCCAGCCCGCCGCTCTCGCCGTTATCTTCTTGGAATACCACGGTCGCCTGGTGCTGCATGATTTTGCCGTATTGCATCGGCGCGATATCCCCGATGGAGTCCTTAAGACCGAAACCGGTCAGAATCAGGGCCGTGCACCCGGCCACGCCGCAGACCGTCATGAACATCCGCTGCTTGTAGCGGAAGAGATTTCGCGCGGTTACCTTTCCAATAAAGCCGAGCCGATTCCACACCCATGGCACTCGCTCCAGCCATATGCGGGATCCGTTCTTGGGCGCCCTTGGACGCATCAGGACCGAGGCGTTGCTTCGAAGCTCCACCCGCACGGCCACATAAGCCGTCATGGTGGTACAGAGCACAGCCACGACAACCGAGACGACGCTGTAGCTGAGATAGAAGCTGGTTCTTACATCGGGCAGATTATATAAAGCGCCGTAAGCATCATAGATGATGGCGGGAAACAGGGTAAAGCCGACGGCCAGTCCGGCAGCCGATGCGGAAACGCTCGCCAGCGTCGAGTAGACCAGAAACTTTTTCATCACGTCCCGGTTGCTGTATCCGAGGGCTTTCAGGGTTCCGATCTGGAGCCGCTGTTCCTCAACCATCCGGGTCATTGTCGTCAGGCTGACGAGGGCCGCAATCAGGAAAAAGAATACCGGGAACGCGGTGGCAATGGAAGATAAACGGTCCGCGTTATCGCTGTACTCGGTATATCCCGGGTTAACGCTGCGGTCCATGACATAGACCTTGGGAAGCTCAAGCTGATCAAGCTCCTTCTGGCCCTCAGCCACTTCCTTTTCGCCGTCTGCGATCTCCCGCATAGCCTTTGCTTTTTCCTCTTTGAATTTCTCCTGACCTTCCCGGTAGTCCGCCTGTCCTTGGGCAAGTTCCGCTTTCGCATTCGCGAGCTTGGCTTCTCCCTCCCGTCTGGCGGCTGCAAGCTCTTCCGTTCCTTGCTTGAACGTTGCCTCTCCCTGCGCGAGCTGACGCTCGGCTTCCCGAAGCTTAGCCTGCCCGTCCTTCAGCTCTGCTTCGCTTGCATCCAGCTTCTGCTGAGCCTGATCCAGCTGCAGCGAAGCCTCGTCCAGGCCACGCTGGAACTCGGAAGCCGCCTGTCGCAAAGCAGCGCCGTCCGATGCGCCGTCCATGAAGCCGGCGGCGGCCGCCCCTAGCTTCGGATCGGCTGACTGAGCTGCCGAGAGCAGCTCTTGCCTCTGCTCGTCCGGGATGGCCTCCGGGTCCAAGCCGGAGATTTGCTGCAGCGCCTTGGCCAATTGCTGTCCTTGTGCCAGCTTCGGCGCAAGCAACGCCCATTGTTGATCCAATTGGCTCTGACCCGTCTTGAGCTGATTCCGGCCCTGTTCCAGCTTCTGCTGATTGCGTTTCAGCTCCGCTTTGCCTTGCGAAAGTTCTTTTTCCGCCGCATCGAGTTTAGCCTGCCCTTGGGCCAGCTCGGCCTGAAGCTTGTTCACCCCATCGCGGTACGCTTGCTCGCCTTCATTCAGCTTGAGCCTGGCATCCGTTAACTCCTGCTCCGCATCGGCAAGCTGCCTCTTGGCATCCTCGATCTTGCCCATCGCCTCGTCCAGCTTCTTCTGCCCTTCTGCACGGATTTCCGCCAGCCGCTCCTGCGGCATGGCCTCCAGCGCCAGTTCAACCGCTTCTTTGTGGCGGCTGATTTTATCGTCGTACTCTGCTGTATAAGGAGCAGGTTCCGCCGTGTCTTGAAAGGTCATATAGACTTCCGTATAAACAGGCAGTTTAAAATCCTTCTCCGGAATAACGGCAAATACATCCGCCGTCCCTTTGCCGATACCGCTCGTTCCCCGGCTCATGCTGCTTATGAACAGCGGGCTTTTCGCTCTTCCAACGACCGTATACGTCAGATGATCAAACGTTTCCCCCAAATCCGTTTCCTGATCCGGATTGGTAAAGGTGACCTGATCCCCTATTTTAAATTCGTTTCCTCTCTCTCCTGCATCGATGACGATTTCGCCTGCAACCTCTGGCATTCGCCCCTCTGTAAGCACATATTGATTCAGATTATTTCCTGGGTCATAGGAGAGCACCTTCGCGATCCGCCCGCTGTCGCCGAGAAATACGTCCGCGCCGTAGCCCGGTTGAACCGCATCCACGCCGGCAACCCGTTTCAGCTTTTCAATATCGCTTGGTTCTAGACCCAAGGTCGATTGAACCTTAAGGTCCATCAGTTTTAAATCCTTATAGTAGTGATCCGCCGTATCCAGCATATCCGGCCCGGTGGCCTTGATCCCCGCGAAAAAGCCAACGCCGAGCATAATAATCGCAAAAATGGACAGAAACCGTGCCTTTGTCCGCGATATTTCCCGGAAAATATCAGTCCATAACGCTTTCTTCTTCATCATCGATGTCTCCCTACCACTCAATGCTGTCTACGGAAACGGGATTCGGATTCACCACCGTCTTCCGAACCTTGGCATTGTTGATCTCAATGATGCGATCGGCCATCGGTGCCAGGGCAGAATTATGCGTAATGACGATAACGGTCGTTCCCGTGTGGCGGCAGGTGTCCTGGAGCAGCTTGAGCACCTGCTTCCCGGTATGGTAATCAAGGGCACCCGTGGGTTCATCGCAGAGAAGCAGCTTCGGCTGCTTGGCAAGCGCCCTGGCAATCGCCACCCGCTGCTGTTCGCCGCCGGACAGCTGCGCCGGAAAATTGTTCAGGCGCTGCTCCAGGCCGACATCCCGCAGCACTTGTTCGGCATCCAGAGCTCGGGGCGAAATCTGCGAGGCTAACTCCACGTTTTCTTTTGTCGTCAGATTGGGAACCAGGTTGTAAAATTGGAACACAAATCCGACGTCATTGCGCCGATATCCCGTCAGCTCCTTGCTGTTAAACTTGGCAATGTCCGTTCCATCCACCAGCACTTGCCCCTCATCGGCGGTGTCCATGCCGCCCAATATGTTCAGCACCGTGGATTTTCCTGCCCCGCTGGGACCGACGATAATCGCGAACTCGCCCTTTTCGATCTCCAGGTTGATTCCGTCGTTGGCTACAATGGTGGTCTCGCCCATCCGATAGCGCTTATATCCATCCTTAATGCTCACAAAAGCCATGTCACTCCATTCCCAACTCATCGTTGCCTTTTCGGCCTGGAACGTTATGTAGAATCTTAAGTAACCCAAGCGGTCTATAAGCGCGTCAGCTGCAGGATGGTCAATGTTTATACGGATACGTACTGCGGCGTCTGCCTAAACCTGTGCAGCGGACTATTCTATTTGCGCGTTCTTCGTTGTTAGATTCACTTGTTTGGCTTGTCCTGATCCGTGAGTCCATCCTTAAAACCAGTGTAGCATAAACAAATCCGCCAAAGAAAACGCTGAATAGCCCCAGACGGCTAAGTCACAGAATGTTCCAAATTCGCATGCACGAATGGCACAAAAAACGCTTCTTCACCCGGGAAGAAGCGTTCATTATAAAGCAATGATAAACATCCTATGATTTCCAGAAGATCGCCCGGTCCTCCGCACGAAGCTTCATTACGAAACCGGAAGGGTCCTGAGCCGTGTACCCGATCGAATCCACGATCCATCTGCCCCCCGCGTGCTTGTATTGAATCGTGGCCAATCCGGTATCCCGGAGACGATGCTCGCTGGTTCCCGTCTCGTGGGTCGCGTCGGTCATAAGCTTAAAATAGGGATCGATCCGTTTGACTTCTTGAGCAAGGGCTTCTCCTGGAACCAAAACTTCAAACTCGCTCCGCTCCGGGAGGCGGCTAAGCCGCCATTGATCCGTGAGATGTCCGCCTCGGGGATAAAAGAACGAAACCAGCTTGCTGCCATCCGCCATTTCGTGAATTTCATACGTATAGTCCCGTTCCTTTCTTACGATATCCGGTTTGCCGTATTGGCTTTCAACCGTATATGAATCCGGGGCATACGACATTAGCAATCGATATACAAAAGGAATGTTGATCTCGTTATGAAGCGTAATATCCTCATCGGCTTTTCCGATACAAAGCAGCAGGAGGACTAACAACACCGCGATTGCACCCAAGCGCAATCCTGCTGCCCGAGCTTTAAACACGCCGTCCGTCCTCATATCATTCGATATGTCCCGTCAACGCCGCTTCGGGGATATTTTGGCCCCGGATCCAATCCCTGAACGAAAAATCAAGCACGCCGCCCTGAGCAAGCGAGGTCATGACCCTTCCATCTTCGAAGGCGTACGAAAAGGTATGCAGCGTTCCGAACAAATCGTCGTAATCCGTAAAAAACAAAGGGGATTTGGGATCCTTAAACAAACCGAAGACCTCGGTTTGGGTTAACCGTTCCGCATCCAG
Organism: Paenibacillus sp. HGF5; assembly: GCF_000204455.1. NCBI lineage: Bacteria > Bacillati > Bacillota > Bacilli > Caryophanales > Paenibacillaceae > Paenibacillus > Paenibacillus sp. HGF5. Next base: position 182,019 of record NZ_AEXS01000067.1, read on the forward strand.
ACTGTCGAGGTAACGTTTACGCCGCAGGGAATGCTCGATGGCAGGCCTGTTTTTGCCCGTCAACTCCTCATAATGGTTAACGCAGGCAATTGCCGCCTCCCCGCCCGCACGGGGAATCACTTGGTCCGGGCTTGCCTCGACAACGGCCATGTTGCCCTGTGCATCTCCTATTGAAAAGTTATAACAAGCCGCATGGGGAATATGGCGCAGCATATAAGACGCTTCTTCTGTCGTGCCGCACGATTCCAGTATCATCCGAACGCCGACCCAAGGCGACAGTCCCGTCTGGTATCCGTCAAAGCTGACAAAATGCAGCCCGGCGGCAAGCCCTTGCTCATTCACCCCGTCATGCCTGCCTATGGCCTGCAAATTATAGCCCGCGGTTGCCAGGCCTTGATCGGCTTGAGCCACAGTAAAATAACCATCGTAAAACGCAGGCGTAAAATCGTAATTTCTTACGTAATACGAAGCCGTGATCATCGCCGAGCAGCCCATGGCCGCGATTTTCGGGACGTCGTATCCGCCCAGAAGCGCCGCGGCTTTGGGAAAGGACATTTCCAAGCCTTCCGCCAGTCCCTCAAGCTCCGATAGCAGCTGCGGGGCAAACTCGTTATAGATGCTCTTCAGCTGTTCCGTGTCGATCTCCGGTTTGGTGGCCGCTTCAAAAGCTTTCAATATGGGCTGATTTCGCAGGCTGCGGCCCAGCTTCAGCCCGTTATGATAGTTATCTTCTCTAAGCTGCAAGATGTTTACCTTGTAATCTGGCATTTTGATCCCTCCACCCAGACGGTATTCCTTATGGGAATATATCCCTCATCCGATTATAGATGGAATTCGCTCTCCTTCCAATAAAAAAAGCTCCACCCCCGCATGTTTGCATGCTTGGAAGGAGCAAAATTTATGCTCGGGGCAATTGTTCAAATACGTGAACGTATTGCTCGTATTTTTCGGACCAGGCGTCTTTGCGCGATTCAAGCATCCTGCCATCCAGCAGTGCTTCGATGACGTCCAGGCATACGTCCCAACCGGCTATATCCTTCGGCGTATGATCCGTGATGTTCGTTATCGTCTCGATCAGCACCAGACGGCAGCCTTCGGCCTCGGGATGCAGCTCAAAACGCACCCGGTCCTCTCCCCACGTATACTCCAGTACCGATAACTCCCGATAGTCCGTAATCTCAAACTCTTCGAACGTTCCGTCCTGCATGTCAAAGGTAATTCTTCCGCCTTGGCGCAAATCCTCCACCTTCAGCTCCGAGAACCACTGCTTCAGCTTGTCATTATCCGTTAGATAGGACCACACCTTCTCAACCGAATGCTTCAGGCGGCGTTCAAATCGGACGGTCGTTCCGAACTCGTCTTGCTGTACAACAGCCAGCATCACTCATCCTCCTTATGGAATGTTTGATTCAAAAATGGTTCATCCAATCCGGCGGCCTTAGGATGATTACGGAGCTTCATCCTCATCCAGGAGCCTCTCCAGATCATCCAGCTTGTTCGTCCAGAACTGCCGATAGGGCTCCAGCCAGTCGTGGATCTCCTCCAGAGGCTTGGCATTCAGGCTGTACACATGCTTCTGTGCTTCTTTCCGCAGCGAGACAAGGCCTGCGTCCCGCAAAATGCGCAGATGTTTGGACACGCCGGGTTGGCTGAGCTGCATGAGCTCTACAATCTCCCCCACCGTACATTCTTTCACGCGCAGGTAGTCCAATATCGTCCTGCGGTTCGGCTCTGCCAATACTTCAAAAAGGTTGTCGTTCAACATGTTTATTATATTACTATGCAGTTATATTTCCGTAAAGTTATATAATAGGCTTACGCCATCTTTGAACAAACATAACGCCTTCTTTATAATGTAGCTATTGATGTCCGGTTTTAACACGGTAATACGGGATTGCCCCAGCCAAGAAGGAGGAATGACGGAAATGCCCAATATTATATTTTTGCGCGACCCTGATCTGCCGTTTTTGGAAATCAAACAATGCGATGCTTTGGATCATCTGGCCTACAAAAAGCATTTTCACGAAGAAATCTCCATTGGTCTCATTGAGCAAGGGGCTACCCGCATATGGTCTGCCGGGAAACGGTATGAGGCTGCTCAGGGACATATTGTGCATTTTCCGCCGCTGCTCCCTCATGCTTGCCACCCCGAGAATTCCGCCGACTGGAAATATACGATGGTCTTTATCCATCCCCGGTGGCTCGACCCTGCGCCCGCCCGCTATCATCCCTCCCAATCCGATATGCCCATCCTGCTGCCGAAATATCAAAACGATCGCTGCCGAAATCTGGTTCATTCCTGTAGAATAGGGCTTCAGCAAAAAGCCACTCCATTGGAGATTGAATCCATGCTGATGGCATTAATGCGGGAAAC